>JBNJDH010000235.1:0-5312 GCA_051744695.1 Bacteroidota bacterium
GAATAGCTTTAGTGGCTAAAGCTGTATCAGCTGGAATGGCTTGTATCTCACTTTTCCTCCATGTAAACACTTCAATCAAAAAGTTTACGTTTTTCAATCCCGGTCATTTTGAGGTTTTTATATTTTCAATAAATTGGACGGTTTAAATTTTGAGTGTCAGGGTGGGGTGAGAGATGATGTTAACATATAAAGGTGAACGATGCTTCCTTTTTGTGGGGATAAATTGGGAATTTTTTATCGGGGTGAAAACAAAAAACGTATCCGGAAATTGATCATGACAACGAAAATAGACGGAACGAACGGTCCGGACTGTAGAGACGCAAGATTTTGCGTCTCTGCGATGACCCCGGACAATCCCGGGGTATGCTCTGGAAAAAACATGGAAATTCCTATCCAAATTGATATTGCATAATATATGAATGAAACTTTTTTAAATATAAAGAACGATTTTGAAAAGTATTTAAAAACGATTTTTCTTAAAAACCTCACTTATATACTGGTCATTGGTTCTTTAGTTTTGGCCTATTACATGTATTCTGACTGGGTTGTCAGAGAAAACCTGCTATCTGCTGCGACCCGCATTTTACCCTTAGCATTAATTCTTCTTATTCTTGGTATCCATCTGGTAAAATAAGAACAAGCATTACAGGCTAAAATCGGTTTTGTATCATATCAATTATGTCGCTCTTCAGTTTATGATGTTTGCAAAGGGTCTTATTTTTTTACACGAGGATGCTTTGGCGCCAAACCTCACCGGAACCGTCATGGTAATTTTTCTTATTTCACTGGATAATAAGCTAAATACAAAAAATCACCCTGCATGCTGATTATCAATGTCATTGCGAGTAGCTACCCCAAAAAAATTGGGGCATAATGCATTTATGACAGAATCAACGGGGCCCTGAAAGGGGCCAATTTGAATAACCCCGGGTGCAAACTCGGGGGATGGGCAAAAATGAAATCAGGGCCCCGAAAGGGGGCCAACTATTAATAATCTGATTTTTTGCATATTACAAAAATCTGTCATTGGTAACGAAGTGAAGCAATCTACCCCTGTTTGAATAAATTTCCCGGACAATAGTGGAAAAAAATAAAAAACTTGATGAAAAAGCCCGGGAAGCTCATCTCATAAAAGAAGAGATTCAAAAAAAGAATGAAGATCTTAATAAAAGCAATGCGACTAAAGATCGTTTTCTTGGGATCATCGCTCATGACCTGAAAAACCCTATGAGCATTATTTGGGGGATGTCCGACATTTTATTATCCAATGAAAACATAGATAAGGAAGAAAAACATTCCTTTTTGGTTGATATCAATAAATCCATTAAACAGACCTTTAAGCTTCTTGAGAATCTATTGCAATGGGCCAGAGCCCAGGATAAAACGATCGCTTTTGAGCCATTCGAATATGATGTCAAAACAATTGTTGACAAAGACTTGCATGTTGTTAGAAATCAGGCCGACAATAAACCCATAAAAGTCACCAATACGACTTCTGCCGGCTTATCAGTCTACGCAGACAAACAGATGTTACAAACCATTATTAGGAACCTGGTGACAAATGCGATTAAATTCACATTCCCCAATGGCCAAATAGACATAAAAGCTAAACAAGTCGTGATTGGTGAAAGGAATTACTCCCAGATTGCCATACACGACAATGGAGCCGGAATGAATGACGAACAGGTTAACCAACTGTTTACCATCAAGAAGAATTCTTCGACTAAAGGAACCAATGAGGATGAGGGCACTGGCTTAGGCTTATTATTGTGTAAGGAGTTTATCGATAGACATCAAGGAATGCTTGAGGTGGAAAGTGAACTTAACAAAGGCAGTTGCTTTACATGCCTGTTCCCTTATCGGGACTTTTACTCTGAATAAGTAGGGACGCAATGCATTGCTCACCTAAAACTTTAACGATCCCTGCCGGCAGTTTGTGCATCCGGGCGCTAATATCCGGATAGAAAATTTTCAAAATCGAGCTTCTTGTGCAACTAACTTATTGCATCCGATTTTTGGATGAGGGAAAAATATGTTTTCCGCACCAAAGGGACTCATTAAACATCCGAAATTCAGTTTTTTGTGAAAATTTATTGAACCATTAACGAATATTTTTCTATAAACCAACTCGACATGAAAATTCATTTAACCATTATTGCAGCGCTCACACTGCTTTTTATTTCCGGATGCGGAACAAACAGTGATAAACAATCCAGAGAAGAGCTCAAAGAAGAGCTCAAAGAAGAGCTGAAGCAGGAATTTGCAGAAAAAGAGAAGCCGGAGCCGGAGGAAGAGCAACAAAACAGTTCAGAGCAGCCCTCAGCGGCAACTCAGCCAAAGGAAGCCAGGGGAGAAACCATCAAGGCACAGTTTGAAAAGATGGTGGCCAACACGGCCGGTACTTTCTTTGTTTTTAAAGACCCAGACGGGGAGTCCACCTGGTATCGAAAGTCACGTGAGGCCGAGGGACTGGACTTTGCTTTAAACCTGGATCCCGGTGATGAAAA
Organism: Bacteroidota bacterium; assembly: GCA_051744695.1. GTDB lineage: Bacteria > Bacteroidota > Bacteroidia > Bacteroidales > Marinilabiliaceae > Marinilabilia. The sequence continues at coordinate 2,508 of JBNJDH010000235.1, forward strand.
CCATAAGCATAATGGGGAATGGTACGAAATTACTTTTGAGGAGCGCACCGAAGAATTGAAAGAAACTGAAACCAAACGCCCTTTTATTCTGAAGGCCAGGCCTACTTCTGATATACCTGCCACATCAAAGTGGAAAAGTCAAAGCCTGAAAAACCTCAAGTTTAACGGCGTAGAGCCAAACTGGACACTTGTGCTGAAAGAAAAACATGCCGAATTTACTCCAATGGGTAAAGAAACAAAATTAATCAAATACGATAAGACTCCTTCCAAAGATGAATCGACGCTGACTGCTTATACGAAAGGAAATCTAAATGATGTCCTTGAAATAACCGGCACCATCTTCGGTTCGAAATCCGCTAAGATCATAATAGAAGAAAAACCTTGCAGTGACGGCATGTCGGAGAATACATATCCTTTTTCCATCCGCTTGCAGTATAATGGAGAAAGAGTTTACGAAGGTTGTGGACAACGGATGTAATAGAATATGTCTTTTAAAAAAACAAAGCTCATGAAAATTCATTTAACCATTATTGCAGCGCTCACACTGCTTTTTATTTCCGGATGCGGATCAAGCAGTGATAAACAATCCAGAGAAGACCTCAAAGAAGAGCTCAAAGAAGAGCTGAAGCAGGAGTTAATCGAAAAGGATGAGGAGGATGACACAGAATCCGGGGAGGTGCAAGAAAACCCGGAAAGTACCGCCGGCAAATCGGAGAATGAGGTCCGGATGAAGGATTTTACAAAACAAATGGTTGAAAATGCCGGCCTGGAATACAAAGAAAAAATAATCTTTGGCAAGGCATGGGACGACAAAAACGGGGAAAACATCCTGGTATTTACCGAAGGCATAGAAACCATAGCAGAACACAATGACCACGGTGGAGATGAAGAACGTTGGAACTTTTACGCGTATCACTATGTCGACGATGGTTCAGGATTTGAATTAAAAAGAGAGATAAAGGATTTCGTCACCTGTTATTTCCTGGCAGGGAAGTTTTTTAAATCATCCGTAAATATTACCGATATAGATGAGGACGGCAAAGCAGAAATTACCTTTGCTTATCACGTGGGTTGTTCGCCTGACGGGGCTTCACTTTACCCGGCAAAAGTTATGATGCTGGAAGATGGCGAAAAATATGCCATAAGAGGAAATACTTACCTGGAACAGGTTGAGCCACCGGGCGGATACGAAACCAACATCGGCGAAAATTTTCAAAATGCGCCCGAAGGATTCCTGGATTTCGCAAAGGAGATATGGGGAAAATATCGGCACCGCGATGTGAAAGATAATTTGTAATATAGGACGTAAACCTAATAATTAACGGTATGATAAGGATTACAATTGTTTTTGCTTTATTGTTGTTTTTGTTTGCCCAGGCATGTAAAAACTCCCCAAAAGACAAAAACTCAAAAGAAGAAGAGCAAGCTGAAGAGCAAGCTGTCGGCCAGCCCGAATCCGACAAAAAACCAACAGCTGCCAAATCTACACCCAAAACCATGGAAGCACGGTTTAAAAAATTTGTGGTTCATGAGGGGGAAACAACCTACGTGTTTGTTGATGAAGAGGGGAAAGAATGGGAGTTACGGGGAAATGCAGAAACACAAGATACAGATTTCACCGGTACACTAGAGGCAAATACCATCTATCCCGGGTTTGACAGCCAGTGGTTTTTAGTTGCCTGGTATGGACGGAAAGCGGAGTTGAATAAGGGGGGTGAAGATGCAACGTCAGATGAAGAAGGGCCTTTCCTTCTTTCAGTTAAAAAGATTGACCGGGAAGAACCAGAATCCGCAAAAACTCCTGCCATTACATTTGAAGAACTTCAAAATGCTGTTTTTTTTGGTACAGAGCCTTTCTGGTCAATGAAGTTCAGAGACAACGGCATGTACAAAGAGGGGCCTGGACAAGAAGAAGAGTTGTTTAAATATGTGGTTCATTCCGGTGGAGAAACCCCTGTCAAAGCTATTTCTGAAAATGAGGTGCAGGTGGATGTCTACCCGGAAAATAAAGAAAATGACTCGTACAGATGGCATATAACAATCCGCAAAGAAACGTGTAGCGATGGAATGTCAGAGAATACCTATCCCTATTCCATAGAAATAAGCTGGGAAGACACAGAAGAAATGGATTCAGGAAAGATCGGTGAGGGTTGTGGCAGAATTGACAAGAAACGTGTGGATATAGAGGAAATCAAGAAAACCAAAAAAATCAAAAAATATACCGTTTCAGAGGTCATGCACGAGCCCGGGCGTGAGTTTGCCATCGGTCTGGAGGACACTTTCGATTTCAGTGGGCACTTCACCTTCGACCCCATGTCAGAAATGCTTAAATTCCATGTGGATGAAGAGGAGAAACCCGGAATAGAACTGGAGATAGATGGTTTTACCCGGCCCTTGTTCACTAATTTCAATTTTACCAACGAGAAAGATGTGAAAGCCGCCCTTGGTGAAGAAAAGGTGAATCAAATCCGGAACAGGGAAAAAATACAGGCACGCATCGTATTTAAAAATTACCATGTAGAAGCGAAACTGGATGGTTATGGTGGTGCCAGCGCTGAATTTGTGAAGATGGGCGATTAAGAATATTATTTCAAAAACACTATTGTCCGGAGAATTTGTTCAAACAGTGGGAGGTTGCTTCACTTCGTTCGCAATGACCTCATCCTTAAATACCGCTGCATCGCAGTCATTGCGAGTTGCTATCCCAAAAAAGTTTGGGGCATAATGCCATCCATGACAGAATCAACGGGGCCCTGAAAGGGGCCTATTTGAATAACCCCGGGTGCAAACTCGGGGGATGGGCAA
>JBNJDH010000236.1:0-5263 GCA_051744695.1 Bacteroidota bacterium
GAGAACTAACTGATAGTGCTAAAAAATTAAGTGCTAAATCTAACGACCTTGAAGCTGCTGTGTCATTTTTTAGAAAAGAAAAAGGATAGTTTTTTTTTTTTGATTCACTGGTGTCCGGTAAAACAAAGTGAAGCAATCTACCACTGTTTGAATAAATTCTCCGGACAACAGTGACTTTAAATCAATAGTCTGTTAAGTATGGCTGTAGTTAAATTTTACGTTGTTATTTTCCACAATAGACCATTAGATTTAAGACGAGCCGTATAATGCTGACATACTGTAATTTAACACGGTAAACTTCAAAAATTAAACAACTGAGTTACAAGGCATTGAAAAAATTTAACGGACCATTGTTCCCAAACACCAATAAATTTTGGTAACATCCTTAAAGCCCCCGGAGTGGGGCGATCGTATGGTAAAAAAAGCCCCAAAAAAACCAGAGCCACGGCAGTGGTGACCTTCTTTGCACCCTAAAATTTTTCAAAAATATCTGTTCTGCTTTGGGACTATTAATTGCATCTCAAGAATTTTTATTGAATACGGCTTATCAGTTATTCGATTATCAATAAAGATTAAAAGTACATACATTCTCCTTATATTTGCATTGATAACTTCATCTAGTTCTTGTTGAAGTTGAACTTGCCATTTTATTTGTAGTTTGAGCAATTGAATGGTGGTTAATGTGCTAAGTAATAATGACCTGGAGGTGGTCTTACAGGTTAAATCTAACACTCAATTGTTAATTCTGATAATATCCTTTGTCCATGCAGGAAAAAATACTAATCCTTGATTTTGGGTCACAGTATACCCAGTTGATTGCCAGACGGGTACGTGAGCTCAATGTATATTGCGATATTCATCCTTTCAATCATTTTCCGGAACCCGATGAAACCGTAAAAGGGGTAATCCTTTCCGGTAGTCCTTTCAGCGTCAGGGATGAAGGAGCCCCCGTTCCCGATTTGAGCAAGATCAAAGGAAAATTGCCATTGTTGGGCATTTGTTATGGTGCCCAGTATATTGCTCAAAGTGAGGGAGGTCTTGTGGAGGCTTCAGATTCGCGGGAATACGGACGGGCCAATTTGAAGTATCTGGACCATAGCAGCGAATTGTTCAGAGAGATTGAAGATGAAACCCAGGTGTGGATGTCGCATGGCGATACCATTATGAAAATTCCTGATCATTTTCAGGTTATTGCCAGTACCTCCGATGTTGAACTAGGAGCCTATAAAGTTGAGGGGGAACAAACGTATGGTATTCAGTTTCATCCTGAAGTTTTTCATACCACCCGCGGACTCCAGATCCTGCAAAACTTTGTGGTGGATGTCTGTGGTTGCAGCCGCGACTGGACCCCGGCTTCTTTTGCTGAAGAGACAATTGCTTCGTTGCGCGAGCAGATTGGGGATGATAAGGTGGTTCTTGGGCTCTCGGGTGGCGTAGATAGTTCAGTGGCTGCCATGTTGCTTCACGAGGCCATCGGTACACAGTTGACTTGCATCTTCGTCGACAACGGGCTTCTGCGCAAGTATGAGTATGAAACCGTCCTTGATTCATACAAACACATGGGACTGAATGTGATAGGTGTCGATGCAAAAGACCGCTTTTTGGGACAGCTGACCGGTGTTTCCGATCCCGAGCAGAAACGGAAGATCATCGGAAGGGTTTTTATCGAAACCTTTGATGATGAAGCAAAGAAGATTCCTGGTGTTAAATGGCTTGCCCAGGGAACTATATATCCTGATGTCATTGAATCCGTCTCGGTGAATGGTCCCTCCGTCACCATTAAATCTCACCATAATGTGGGCGGTTTGCCTGATAAGATGAACCTCAAAGTTGTTGAACCTTTGAAGTTGCTTTTTAAAGATGAAGTACGAAAAGTCGGGAAGGAACTGAAAATTTCCCCTCTCATCCTGGGGCGTCATCCTTTCCCGGGGCCTGGTCTTGCCATCCGGATTCTTGGAGAGATCACGCCCGAAAAAGTGGCCTTGCTTCAGGAGGTCGATCACATTTTTATTGAAGGCTTGCGTGCCCATAATCTTTATGATCAGGTTTGGCAGGCAGGGGCCATGCTTTTACCGGTTCAATCTGTCGGCGTTATGGGGGATGAACGAACCTATGAAAATGTAGTGGCTCTGAGGGCTGTAACTTCTACCGATGGCATGACGGCCGACTGGGTGCATTTCCCTTACGAATTTTTGGGAAGGATGTCCAGCGACATCATCAACCGGGTAAAAGGGGTAAACAGAGTTGTGTATGATATTAGTTCGAAACCCCCGTCAACAATTGAATGGGAATAAATTTACACTGATGCGAAATATCCGAAATATATTCATTTTAAGTCTGGTGCTGCTTTTGTCCGTTGGGCATTCTGCTGCCCAGGACCAGGAACAAGACCTGAAAAAAGTAGAACTGGCATGGCAACTGATCTCCAATTTTTATGTCGATAGTGTGGAGTCTGATGAGGTGGCCGAAGAAGCCATTAAGGGCATGTTGAAGGAGCTGGATCCTCACTCGGTCTACATTCCGCCTGAAGAGGTGGAGGCCATGAATGAGCCCCTTGAAGGGAATTTTGAAGGCATCGGGATTGAGTTTATGATCGTTGATGATACCCTTACTGTGGTTTCAACAATTCCCGGCGGTCCTTCCGAAAAAGTGGGGCTTATGGCCGGCGATCGCATTGTTGAAGTGGATGAAGAAGATGTGGCCGGTGTCGGTTTGTCCAACAACGATGTGTTTGACCTGTTGCGCGGCCCTAAAGGAACAGAGGTTAAATTAGGCGTTTTGCGCGATGAAGAGAGACTTAGCTTCACTATAGAACGGGATGAGATCCCCATTCATAGTGTTGAGGCTTCCTATAAAATGACGCCCCAGACTGGTTATATCAAAATTTCCCGTTTTTCGGAGACCACCCATCAGGAATTTACGGATGCATTGGAAAAGCTTAAAGAAGATCAGGTCAATAATCTTGTACTGGATCTCCGTGGCAATGGCGGAGGTTATTTGAAGGCTTCTTTGGATATTGCCGATGAGTTTATCGGTGAACGTCGGTTGTTGCTTTATACCGACGGCAAATCCATCCCCAGGTCTGATTACAACTCCAGTTCCGGAGGATTATGGGAAGACGGAAGGCTCATTGTTTTGATCAATGAAGGGTCAGCTTCGGCCAGCGAGATAGTGGCCGGTGCCGTGCAGGATTGGGATAGAGGCATTATCATGGGGCGACGCAGCTTTGGAAAAGGTCTGGTGCAACGGCCGTTTCCCCTTCCTGACGGGGCCGAGATCAGACTTACCATAGCCCGTTACTATACACCTTCGGGGCGAAGCATTCAAAAACCTTATGAAAACGGAGAAGAAGAATACAGGGAGGAAATTTTTGAACGATATCAGCATGGTGAATTTGTGCATGCCGACAGCGTGAATTTTCCCGACAGCCTGGTTTTTAAAACCAAGAAAAAAGGCCGGAAAGTATACGGCGGTGGGGGCATTTTTCCCGATGTCTTTCTCCCTCTCGATACAGCGCACTATACCGATTATTACCGCGATCTGGTTGCATCCGGCACGGTGAATCGTTTTGTAATTGATAAAATGGATGAATACCGGGACCAGTGGGAAGAAGAGTATTCAACTTTTGCTGAATTTGATGAAGAGTTTCAAATTCCCGGTCATTTTATTGAATCCTTGATTGCCCGGGGGGAAGAGAATGGAATTGAGCAGGATGAAGAAGAGCTGGAGAGATCACTTTCATGGATGAAAACGCAGATGAAAGCGTTGGTAGCCAGGAATATGTGGGACAATAGCGAGTATTACCAAATCCTTAATCCCGCTATGCCGTTTTTCGAGCGGGTAATTCGGGTGATCGAAGATCGGGAATTATATTCTGAGACATTTGGGAATGGTCGTTGATTGGATGCAATCCCACTGGATGGAGATCGTCGGGACGTTTTTTGCCCTCATATATCTTTATTTTTCAGTGCGGGAGAACATTTGGTTGTGGATCACTGGTTTTGCTTCTTCCTTTTTGTACCTGATCGTTTTTTATCAGGGGCAGCTCTATGCCGATATGGGGCTTCAGTTCTACTATCTGGTGATCAGTGTGTATGGCTGGATGGTTTGGCACCGGGGGCGTAAAGTTACCGGAAGGGCCAAAATGCCCATTTCGGGAATGAAGGCCTCAACCGGCATCAAACTGCTTCTTGTCGGGGTTTTGGTTTATTTGGTGATACTGGTAACTTTAATTAAATTGCCTGAAATGCTGGATATTCCCCGTTCCGACCTTCCATATTGGGATGCTTTTACCACAACGGGGGGCATCCTGGGAACCTGGATGCTTGCCCGGAAAATACTTGAGAACTGGCTTGTTTGGATTGTGGTTGACCTGGTTAGCAGTGGGATGTATGTTTACAAAGGTCTTGATGTTACTGTATTGCTTTATCTTGTTTATACAACGGTTGCGGTGATTGGTTATCGTCAATGGCGGCGAAAGATGAAGTACCGTGATCATGAAATGTTTTCACTCTGAAATATGAGCATTTTTTATTATGGTCTCTTTTGTCATAACAGGTCCCGAATCAACCGGGAAAAGTGATTTGTCTGTGCAGTTGTCCGAACATTTTAATGGTTTGGTGGTTAAAGAGTATGCACGGCATTATGTGGAAGATCTATCCCGGAATTACACTTTTGGAGATTTGGAGCTAATAGCCCGTCAGCAGATTATTGATTACAATCGGGCCCGAAATAATGCCGGAAAAGTAAAGCCCGTTTTTTTTGATACCTTTTTGATCATCACCAAAGTTTGGTTCGAAGAGGTCTTCAATTGTTGCCCCCTTTGGCTGCATCAGGCCATTAAGATTTATAAAATCGATTATGCCCTTTTGTGTGCTCCTGATCTTCCATGGAAGGCCGACGGAGTAAGGGAAAACCCTCACCTGCGGGAATATCTTTTTGATCGTTATGCCCGGGAACTCGATTTTTATGGCATTCCATACAGGCTGGTGCGGGGGCAGGGAGAAAAACGATTATTGGAAGCCATTTCAATCGTTCAAGAGGTACATCAAGCAGTTGCCATTTAACCTGATTCATTCAAAAATTTGTTATTTAAGTATTTGGTCGAATGGAGCCTGCCTGAGGTTTTTTGTGAAGAAATATTTTTTTACACTGGTGTCCGGTAAAACAAATATAGATTGCTTCACTTCGTTCGCAATGACTGGGATGCCTTGGAATATATGGATGGGGTGGGGTCCGTTTTCGGCAAAGCCGAAAACCGACC
>JBNJDH010000237.1:0-5259 GCA_051744695.1 Bacteroidota bacterium
GGGGCCTGCCTGGCGTGTAATGAAATAGAACCATAATGCTTTATGGATTACAACCAATAAAATTAATGGTTGCTTATACATAAAATGGCAGACAGGGCCAACTATTAATAATCTGATTTTTTGCATATTACAAAAATCTGTCATTGGTAACGAAGTGCAGCAATCTGCCACTGTTTAAATAAATTCCCCGGACAATAGTGATTTAGAGATAAAATTCTTCAATTATTCGCTTCTTTTTCGCTTTTTTAAAGAATTTAAATTAAGGCTATTCTTTTCTTTTCCAGCTACTTATACAAACGGGGACACAAAATAACATTATTTTCCAAAAATCCAAAAACATCACCCCCGGATTTTCTGTTCCACAACATATTTTTGCTGCCCCAAAATACACTGGTCACACAAAACGGTCCATTCATCTAAAATCTTTGACAGGACCAAATTAATTATTGAAACTTTGTATTGAACGAATAAGGGAAAGATAGATATGCTTATGAGGAACAAATTACTACTAATCACCATTTTAGCCGGCATCGGTTTCCTCTCTTTCATCAATGGTTCGCACAAACCAGGTGAAGGATTAGAGGTGGGGAACAAGGTTCCGACAATAGACCGGCAGCTTCTGGATGGCTCTTCACTGCACATGGACAGCCTGAAAGGGAAGATGGTGCTCCTGGACTTCTGGGCATCTTATGATGCAAAGTCCCGGACAGAAAATCACAAAAAAAGAGAGATCTTCAACAAGTACAAAGACGCGACATTCTTAAACGGCAAAGAACTTGTCATCGTCAGCATCTCTCTTGACCGGTTCAAAACTCCTTTGAATCAAGCCATCGAGCGTGACGGCATGCATGAATTCAAACATATCTGCACATTCAAAGGAAGAGAATCGGAATTGGCCCAACGGTTCGAAACCAACCAGAAACTAACCAATTACCTTGTGGATGGCGACGGTCGGGTTGTTGCTTCGACAGAGGACATTGAGAAAATTGAACAAAACCTGGCAAGACTAAAACGCTAAGAAAGAAAACATACGTCAAGACTTGCAAAGACAGCAAAATCAACTATGGATTTTGCTGTCTTTGTCATTTTCAGGGTTTTTATCCGAATGCCATTTTGTCCTCCAATTTTATTGTGGCAAAGAAATTGCATACCTTTGTGCGCCAAAATAATAACCAAAAACAACAAAAAAATACATCAGGATATGACCAAAAAACAAGCAGCAGAAGAAAAAGAAAAAAAGCAAAATACAAAGGCCGGACAGGAGCAGGAGCCTGTAAATAAGGGAAAACAGGAAGGTCGCGAGAATCAGGAAACGGTAGAAGAACCGAAAAATCAAGAGGAAGAACAAACAAAAGAAAACAACCAGGAGAAAAGCGACGAAACAGGCGATCAATGTGAAGATGCGCGTCAGGATGCAGAAGATGAAAAGGAGCTGCTGAAAAGACAACTCGAAGAGCTCAACGACAAGCACATGCGCCTGATTGCCGAATATGACAATTTCCGGAAACGAACCCTCCGGGAAAAAATGGAACTCTCGAAAAACGCGGGGGAAAACCTCCTGGTCAATCTTCTGCCCGTTCTTGATGATTTTGAAAGGGCAATGCAACACATTGACTCAGCCAAAGATCTGGAAGCAGTCAAAGAAGGCATAGATCTGATTTACAACAAATTTCAGGAATATCTCAAACAACAGGGTGTCTCTGAAATAGAAACAGAAGACCAGGAATTTGACAGCGAAATACATGAAGCGGTGACAAAAATTCCGGCCCCCGACGAAGACAAAAAAGGAAAGATTGTAGACTGTGTACAAAAAGGTTATAAACTCAACGACAAAGTGATTCGCTATCCCAAAGTTGTCGTAGGCGAATAAAAAAACCAAAAGCTTATCATGTCAAAAAAAGACTATTACGAAATACTTGAAGTTTCGAAAAGTGCGAGTGCGGACGAGATTAAAAAGGCATACCGGAAAAAGGCCCTGAAATATCACCCCGATAAGAACCCGGGTGACAAAGAGGCAGAAACACGGTTCAAAGAAGCTGCGGAAGCCTACGAGGTCCTTGGAAACGCTGAAAAGCGTCAAAGATACGATCAATTCGGACATGCCGGCGTTGGTGGCGCCTCCGACAGTGGATTCGGCGGCGGCGGTATGACCATGGAAGACATTTTTTCACACTTTGGTGATATCTTCGGCGGCGGATTCGGCAGTTTTGGCGGATTCGGCGGCTTTGGCGGTTCTTCAAGGTCATCTCAGCGCGTCAATAAAGGCTCCAACCTGCGGGTAAAAGTGAAGCTGACCCTCCAGGAAATTGCCCAGGGAGCTGAAAAGAAAATAAAAGTCAAAAAATATGTGGCCTGTGACCCTTGTAGCGGCACAGGTGCCGAGAACGGAACCGCTTACAGCAATTGTTCCACTTGTGGTGGCATGGGACAGGTAACCCGCGTGGCCAACACCATTCTGGGTCAGATGCAAACCAGGTCAACATGCCCTAGCTGTGGCGGAGAAGGAAAAACGATCACCAAGAAATGCCCGCATTGCAATGGCGACGGCGTCACCCGTCAGGAAGAAGTGGTCAGCGTCAACATCCCGGCAGGGGTGGAAGAAGGCATGCAGCTTTCAGTAACCGGTAAAGGCAACGCCGCAAGAAGAGGTGGCGTCAATGGCGACCTGCTGGTGATCATTGAAGAAGAAAAAGACCCCAACTTGGTCCGCGACGGCAGCCACCTGATTTACAATCTTCAGTTGAGCATTCCCGATGCCATACTGGGCACACCGGCTGAGATTCCCACCGTGGAAGGAAAAGTGAAAGTAAAAATTGATGCGGGAACCCAACCGGGCAAAATACTGAGACTTAAAGGGAAAGGCCTCCCGGAAGTCCAAAGCTATCACCGGGGAGACCTCCTGGTAAGGATCAACGTATGGATCCCGTCCAATCTATCCAAAGAGGACAAAAAGACAATAGAAAAACTCAGGGAATCCGAATCCTTTACGCCTCAATCTGGGCAGGAAGAAAACGGATTCTTCAGCAAGATGAAAGATATCTTCTAGTATATAAGAATAGTCAAGACAGAAAAGCGGGAATCAAAAAGGTTCCCGTTTTTTTTGTAATTTTTGGCCGCAAAATTAAGCATTATGAATATTCAGCAACTGGAATACATCGTGGCCCTGGACGATCACCGTCATTTTCTGGATGCAGCCGAAAGCTGCTACATTACACAACCGACTCTTACCATGCAGCTCAGAAAGCTGGAAGAAGAAATCGGTGTCAGAATTTTTGATCGCGGTAAAAAACCTCTCGAGCCCACGCCAGCGGGAGAAGAAGTGATCATCAGGGCCCGGCAGATATTGCGTGAAATTTCAGACCTCCGTAATTTTGTTTCAAACGAGCAAAAAAGCATTGAAGGGGAATTCCGCCTGGGCATTATTCCCACGCTGGCTCCTTATCTCATTCCTTTATTTCTTCCCCAGTTTGTGGAACAAAACCCCAACACCCACCTGAGAATTGAAGAGCTGGAGTCGGAACAACTACTGAAAGCGTTGCACAACGACCGCATTGACATCGGACTGATGGTCACCCCCGCCGAGGAAAGACAAATTAAAGAGATCCCCCTCTTCTATGAACCCTTTCTTTTCTATGCGCCTTACGACCATCCCTTTATGCACAACGAATTTGTGGAAGACAAGCAACTGGACCCCGCCAAAGTTCTGGTTCTTACAGAAGGGCATTGTTTCCGGAACCAGACCCTGGATATTTGCGGTCAGGCCAACCAAAACAACAATGCATTTGGCTTCTTCTACGAAAGTGGAAGCATCGAAGCCCTGAAATCCATGGTCAGGAAAGGAATTGGTTACACATTGGTTCCGGAACTTGCGGTCGATTCACTAGCAGATAAGCCTTTTGTCCGCCGCTTTACAGAGCCTGAACCGGTGAGGGAAGTCAGCATTGTGGTGCATCAGAATTTCAGCCGTCAGTTGTTGATTGACCACATCAAAGATGCGGTGCTGGACAACCTGCCCGAGAACATCAACAAAACCCAAAATGTGAAGAAGATTAAGTGGCGGTAATCGAATAGGTCAAAGGGAAGGATGAATATCCAGGAAAATGATATAGCTGAGGATTTGCTTCATGATTTAGTTAACGCATACAATTAATTTTAACATAATCTCCCAGCCATTTCCGGTTTTGGTACATTCTTTGTTATTTCTATATTCCAAAACCTCACACCCTCCTTTCATGAAACCTTTATCGCTACTCGTCATAGTCATATTGTTCCCCTTGGTGGCCTACACTCAGGAACCGGAAGCATCGACTCTTTTAAAACCTGACAACCTTAACCATTCCATTTCCAACTTTGCCTCAGACGGAGTAAAGCAACTCAAATTAGAGTTTCCTTCCCCGGAAGCACCCCAACAGAAAACCAACGATTTACTAAAAAAATATTCAAACGACCACTCCTACAAGTCTGAGGAAACACCAATATCGGCGAAATTCAAGCTAAAAAACTCAAGAACCGAACAATTTTTCCCTCATCTTGGCAGCTCCTACCACATAAAAAGCTTAGTAGAATACCATCCCAACCAGCAATTTCAATTTTCGGCAGGTTGGGGTTTAATCAGAATACATACGGCTTTAAGCCCGAATGCCGTGATGAAATACAGCCTTAATTCTCAGGTCCGGTATTCGTTTTCACAATGGTTAAAACTCAGGCTGTATTACCAAAGCGTTCAAAACATTCAAGGGCAGTCAGCCAATCCGCTGATTCACATGAATCCTCTTTTCCCGCAATCGGAATATGGGGCTGAAATTTCAGCCAAAATAAAAAATGTGAAACTGGACGTGGGGCCCAGGTCCATCATAAATACAGAAAACAACAGTTTGCAAAACCTGAATATGATTAATTCAAGTATTTCTGTTGGCTTTTGAAAAATATTCCGCCCTTATTTGCATATTAAAAAATCATTTCATAAACTTGCATCATCAAAACATAACAAATGTCATAAAAAGGGGCGGCCAATCCCCCGAAAAGTTTGACAAAAAAGATTTAATAATGAAACTTACAGTTTGCAATATTTGGTGGTGGCGTCATAACTTCTCTCCTTGTACGGGATGAAGGCGACAGCCCCATGCACTATTGTAAACAAACAATATTGAATCAAAAAAGGCTTGCCGGATCCCGGCAGGCCTTTTTTTTTTAATTAGTGTCTGTCCATAAAGTACCACTTGCTGCGTTACGCTTGCCGCCAAAACACTCATTTACGTG
>JBNJDH010000238.1:0-5255 GCA_051744695.1 Bacteroidota bacterium
GACACTTTATGGATGAACACGAAAAAAAGAATAAGCAATTATCGACCAAGCAATGCTTCTATAGCAAGACGATAAGAATCCATACCAAAACCCGATATAATCCCTTTACAAACAGGGCTCAAAAAGGAGTGATGACGGAAAGATTCACGCCTGAACACATTGGATATGTGCACTTCCACTACGGGAACTTCAACCGCTGAAATGGCATCAGCAAGAGCAACCGAAGTATGCGTATAAGCACCGGCATTCAAAACAATGCCGTAATCAGAAAAACCGCATTCATGGATTTTATTAATCATTTCTCCTTCTACATTGGATTGGAAATATTCAATGGTCAAAGAGGGAAACCGGTTTTGCAAATTGGCCAAATAATCATCAAAGGATTGATGTCCATAGGTATCGGGTTCACGAACCCCCAGAAGATTCAGGTTTGGACCGTTTAAAATCAGAATGTTCATTCGTATAAAATTTGTTTATTAAGGCCTAATGGAACCTGCCTGACGTTTTTGGTAAAGGGATATATTTTTTCTAAAAAATCTTCCTTTAACATTTGGAATTATATTTCAAAATCCCGGCAGGCAGGCCTGTCTGGCGGTCTATAATCACTTTTTAAGTATGGTCTGACAACATGCTTTTCATGCAAATGCACCTGGATTCATCACACGACAGACAGGTTTGCAATTTGCACCTTCTGAGCAGACACACGAATTCTAACGCACTTTGTTCACTTTATAGGCGGACGCAAATTATTGATCGGCCGGAAAAAGCTGAACCATCAAATTCAGATTGAACAAAAATACGACAACAACATGAATATAAAAAAACTAACCACGGAAATTATGCCATTAACCGGAAAAACAATCATGTAAAAATTTTGTTAGAAAATATAACCACATAATATTTTTAGATATTTGATGTGAAAGGAATTGTATCATACTAAAAATCTCCATTTTACTTCAGATAAACTTTTTAATATAAACAACAGAAAAAAAGTACTTGCAAACCTTTCACGGACTTATTGTAAACCAATATCAATTGTCAGAACACAAAAAACAGAAAGTACTGATGGCTGATTAAAAATAAAAACAATAACTTAACAGACCCACTGGGAAATATCCATTTAAGTTATACAAAACCCGGGAACTCTCACAAGTTCTTAAAAGAAAGACCATATCAGCAAAGAAAAGCAGAAAAATATTCCGTAAATTATTTGCATTTACATAAAAAAAATTTGCAACTTTATGAAATGATTATAAAAAGCGTTTTTGGTTAAAAAAGCCTATACAGGAAACTCACAAAACATATTCAAAAATGAACTGGGAATCAGAAATAAACGGATTCAAGGATTACCTGAAAGTAGAGAAAGGACTGTCGGATAATTCAATTCATGCCTACATTACGGATTTATATAAGCTTGTACAATTCTTAAAAGAAAGGAATTATGATGTAGGCCCGGAAAGTGTGAACCTCGAACATCTTAAAGAAATGATCGAATGGGTCAACAACCGTGGAATCAGTCCACGCACACAGGCCCGAATCATCAGTGGCATCAAATCATTTTACAAGTATTTGTTGATTGAAGAAAAGGTCGAGAAAGACCCCACGGCTTTGCTTGAAACCCCCAAAGTTGGTCGCAAGCTGCCGGAGATTCTTTCAGTTGAAGAGATCGACACCATCATTAATGCGGTGGACACCAAAAAACCGGAAGGACAGCGCAACAAGGCAATATTGGAAACTCTGTACAGTTGCGGACTACGTGTTTCGGAACTGATAGAGCTAAAAATTTCCAACCTTTTCTTTGAATCAGGATTCATAAAGATAGAAGGAAAAGGCAGTAAAGAGCGCCTGGTGCCCATCAGTACAAAAGCCATCAAAGAGATCAATCTGTATTTGAGCGAATACCGCCGCAATCTCAAAATACATCCCGACCATGAAGACATCCTGTTCCTTAACAGGCGGGGGAAGAAATTGTCACGCGTGATGATCTTTACCATCATCAAAAACATAACCCAAAAGCTCGGGCTTGAAAAAAACATCAGCCCCCACACTTTCCGGCACTCATTCGCTACTCACCTGATTGACGGAGGTGCCAACCTACGGGCCGTACAGGAAATGCTGGGACACGAATCAATCATTACAACAGAAATATACACGCATCTCGACAAAGAATACCTGAAAAATACCATCATTCAGTATCATCCAAGATCCTGATATAAAATCTGCGTTTTAAAGGAAAAGAAAAACGGAAATGGCCGTCTTGTATAATGCAAACGGCCATTTATTTTTTTAACAGGGCCCCAAGTGCCGAATATATGTCTGGATAATCGAATTGGAACCCATCTTCAGGCAATCGTTTCGGAACAACTTTTTGTCCTTTGGTGAGAACCCGGGCAGCATCTCCGTAAACCATTTTTAAGGCAAATTCGGGCACTGTCATAAAAGCGGGCCTGCGAAGAACTGATGCCAGTGCTTTGGTAAACTCCTCATTCGAAACCATCTGGGGGGCCACAAGATTGAAAATACCTTTCTCTTCGGGATGCATAATCAGCCATTCAATGGCTTTAGTCAGGTCTTTGATATGAATAAACGGCATAGGTTGAAAGCCTTCTCCGATTTTTCCTCCCAACCCAAGCCGAAAAGGCAAAAGCATTTTCTTTAAGGCCCCGCCTGACTTGGACAAAACCACACCAAGACGTACAATGTTCAATCGCACTTTTTCCGGATCTACTTTCAATGCTTCCTGTTCCCAGGCTTTACAGACTTCGGCTGCAAAATCATCGGCATAGGCTTCGGAATACTCATCATGAACTTCGTAAGGATCATAAATGCCAACAGCCGATGTGGCCACAAAAACACCCGGCGGAGATGGCATCTGCTTCATCGCGTCAACCAACGCGGCAGTGGTTTCAACCCGGCTGCGAAGAATCTCTTTTTTGTTCCCGGCAGTCCACCTTTGCAACAAAGGCGCTCCTGCCAGGTTCACAACCGCATCTATGCCTTCCAGTTTTCCGGCCAAATGTTCCACTCCGTATTGGAAATCCTGGCGAACGATCCCCGTCACACAATGATCATTGCCCAGAAGATGCTCGGAGAGGGCTTGCCCAATTAAACCTGTGATTCCACTTATTGCTATATTCATATCAATGTTTTTTCTAAAGAACAGTTTTCAATATTCCAACAATCAGGACAGTCTCATTCGAATCTTCGTGAAAAGGACACGAGATGTTGCTTTGCGACGAAGGTAACCCTTGCCTATGGGCATGGCAAACAGTTGTGCTCTTAAATCACCCTATTAATTGGTCAGTCCGGCTTCCTCAAGTCGCTGTTCAAGATCAGAAATTGCTAAGTTGTATTCCCCCCTTCCATTCTGGAAAAAACTGATGCGTCCCCTTTCCTCAGAAACCACGATGGCCACCGCATCGGTCGATTCAGTAATACCCATTCCGGCACGATGGCGCAATCCAAAACGCTTGGGCAGTTCCATGTTTTGTGAAACCGGAAGAATGCATGCGGCTGCTTTGAGCTTGTTGCGATTGATGATAACTGCCCCGTCGTGAAGGGGATTGTTTTTAAAAAACACCGATTCCAATAAGCGACGGGAAATGACAGCATTCAATAGCTCTCCTGTGTGCACAAAATCGATCAATTCAGAATTTTTTGTAATCACAATCAACGCCCCGGTTTTGGTCCGTGAAAAATCTTCACAAGCCTGCACCACAGGTTTAATATAGATGTTCATCATACCTGCAGGCCGGTGTTCAAAAAACCGGTCAAAGGAAAATTTACTCCCGATGTTGTACCTACTGCCCAGCAACAATAAAAAACGCCTTATTTCCTGCTGAAACACCACAATTATAGCCAGCACACCCACGTTCACGAAATTGTCGAGAATGGTGGATGACAAGTCCATGCTAAGCGACTTAATCAACAACCAAAAAACAACAAAGGCGAAAATACCGATGAAGATATTCAGGGCCACCGTTCCTTTAATCAATTTATAGAGACGGAACATGAGATAGGCCACGAGAAAAATATCGACCAGATCGATGAAACGTATTTCCAGAAAGGTCATATCTGTTGTTTATTGCTGATACCACGATTCTGCAAGATCATTGCAGTTTTGGTTACAGTCCGGTTTTGGTTACTAATTTAACACATTCCACCGCTTCTTTCACATCATGAACCCTTAAAATGTTGGCTCCTTTGGTTAAAGCCAGTGTATTCAGCACCGTGGTGCCATTCAATGCATCTTCGGGGCCCCCACCTTTATATTTGTAGATCATTGATTTCCGGGAAACGCCAACCAACAATGGCCGTTCAAACATTTTGAACTGCTCCAGTTCGTGAAGCAATTGAAAGTTGTGAGCAATTGTTTTCCCAAAACCAAAACCGGGATCGATGATTACATCTGATACACCCAAACTCCGAAGTTGATCAACCTTTTGGGCCAACTTATGGATCACTTCCCCGGTGACATCATTGTACCGGGGATTGTTTTGCATATTTCCGGGAGTTCCCTGAATATGCATGAGTATGTACGGGACTTTTAAATCTGCAATGGTCTCAAACATGGCAGGGTCTATATCCCCACCCGAAATGTCATTGATGAAGTCAACGCCATATTCTTCCACCGCTTGTCGGGCAATAAAAGAGCGATAAGTATCAAGAGAGATGAGCACATCGGGATGTTTCGCCCGAATCATTTCCAATACTGGCCATAACCGTCTCCCTTCTTCCTCGTCGGAAAGATCATCAGCCCCGGGACGAGTCGAACAAGCCCCGATATCGATAATCTCTCCCCCTTCCTCTAAAATCCGGTCCACTCTTGAAAGTACATCTTCTTTGCTCGGAGTCCGGCTGCCGGAATAAAAACTGTCGGGCGTAACATTAACAATCCCCATCACCAGGGGTCCGGATAGATCAACCAAACGACCGTGACAATTTAAAGAAAAATGCGTTTCAAGGTATTTTTGCTCAATCTCAAAATGGTTCATAAAACAAAAAAAGCTAAAATATGAGAGTTTTCAAAGATATGAAAAACTGAGGCGACGACTATTATTCACAATAGTCCGTTAAACTTTTGCACGAGTCCTTGATTCAATTGTTTATATTCAAATGGGTTTTTGTGTCAAAATGCAGATTTTCAGTGTCATACAATTCATCTTACCTGTCTGCCGTTTTCTTATTACAATACTGTTGTATAAAACAAACTTTGGTATGTACAGCAAGTCTCATTTTTTATCAACCGCCAGGCA
>JBNJDH010000239.1:0-5250 GCA_051744695.1 Bacteroidota bacterium
TTGGGTTGTTATTTTTTTATATTGTCGGGGGATAATCGTAGAAACGCGATTTATCGCGTTTCCGATTTATCGCGTTTCCGATTTATCGCGTTTCCGATTATCGCGTTTTTCCGTACGCGGAATAAACCATAAGTAAAAATACAAATAATCATAAAATGACCAAAGATCTCAATATCAATGAACCATTCAGCCATCGTAAAAAGATCCCCCGGGTATTAAGAAGTTCTATACTGAAAGCCCTCTCTTTTTATCCGGAATTAAAAGATGTAAAGATTGACTTTGAGTTCAATGAAAACATCCGGAAATCGATAATGCAGGCCCAACCCAGGTATATTACCATGTATGGCAGCAGAAAATGGCGATCTTACCTGGTGAAGATAAGCAGGAATTTGACCGTAAAAGGAGAAGTAATTCCCATAGAGGACATCCCCGTCGAAGTCATGATCGGTTGGATCGGTCATGAGTTGGGGCATATTACGGATTATTTGCAAAAAAACAACTGGGCGCTGTTTCTGTTTGGTATTGGCTATTACACCTCCAAAAGTTTTATTACATCAGCCGAAAGAGTAGCGGATACCTACGCCATTAATCACGGCTTAGGTGATTATATTCTGGCCACCAAAGATTTCATCCTCCATAAGGCCGGATTTTCGGAAACTTATATTCAGAGAATTGAAAAACTTTACCTTTCTCCAGAGGAAATCATGGATTTGATCGAGAACAGGGCTTCGGGCGATTAAAATTAAAGCTCTGATTGGTTTTAGTCTTTTGGGTATGTCGAAAAAAATCCAAATTTCATTTTGTCTCCCGCTTCTAACTTTCATCTAACAAAAACCCTAAGTCATTTAAAATATGATGTTTAACTAATTTTGTTGGTTCTTTGGTTATGTCGCAAAAGAGAGCAATCTTTCTCTCCAGCTTCGAGCTTCGAGCTTTCAGCTATTTCTGACTTCTGACTCTGCGACTGAGCTACTAACAGCTAACAGCCAAGAGCCAAGAGCTAAGAGCTAAGAGCTTTCAGCTACTAACTTCCAACTTCTTCCTCGTGGCTTAGGTACTTAAATCTGATGACCTAACGCTATAACAATGTTATGAATTCATCTTTTTTCCCACATAGTCTTCCCACTCCCTGAAATCCTCTTCTTTCATGACCTTGGCAACCTTTGCCTGGCCGCCTTTTTGGTTGGTTGCTTCAGCCCACAAATAAAAGATGTGGTCTGGAATGAGCTTAACTTCCACAGACCTCAGGGCTTTGTTCCGGGCGACATTGTAGTTTTTATTGGTTTCCCGCAGGATTTCATCCAGTCGCCTGGCCATTAACGGCTCTTTTTCGTGTTGAATTTCATCAGAAACACCCAGGTACCAGCGGTGGAGATAGTTGTCTTCTTCCAGAAGAGCGGCGACGGTGAATTCTTTAATATCCAGCCCAAATTCTTTTCCCAATTGCTCAAGAGCCCTGTTCATTTGAATAACGGAAAGCTGCGAACCTACAACATTTAAAAAGTGCTTGGTGCGTCCGGTAATCCTGATCTCGGCCCTTTCCTTGTCTGTAAAAACAATGGTGTCGCCGATCATGTAACGCCAGGCACCGGCTACCGTGCTGATGACGAGTACATATTGCACCCCCTCTTCAACCTCTTCAATATTCAGGGCTTTAGCTCCGGGGCGGATATTCCCGTCTTCGTCCACGTTTTCATCGTTAAACGCAACAAATTCAAAATAGATGCCATTGTCGGTGATTAGGGCCATGGCATCAGTGTCCTTCCTGGTTTGGGTGGCCAGATATCCTTCGGATGCCAGATAGGTGTCAATCACCACAATGGGATTTTCGGTGATGCGGTCAAAACTTTTTTTGTAGGGTTCGAAGGCCACACCTCCGGAAGTAAATACCAGAAAATTGGGCCATATCTCGTGGATGTTGTTTAAGTTGTGATACCGGATTACCCGTTTCAGCATCAATTCAATCCAGGAGGGAATGCCGGATATGCTGCCAATGTCCCAGTTGGGGGCTTCTTTGGCAAGGGCATCCACACGTTGGTCCCAGTCGTCTATGGATGAAATTTTTCTGCCCGGCCTGTAATAGCCTTCAAACCAAAGAGGAAGCTGACTGGCACTAATGCCGCTGATCTCACCTTCGTAGTGGTCGTTCACTTTTTTCAGGTTGGTGCTGCTGCCAAACATCAAAATTTCCTTTTCAAAAAACCAGGGGGGAAGGTCAAAGTCTGCTGCCCCTTTGATCTGTTGAATTCCGGCTTTGCGAATGGATTTCAGCATTTCATCGGTAACCGGAATGTGTTTCTTCTTACTGGTGGTTCCGCTGGACACCGAAAAGTAATCGACTTTTCCCGGCCATGTAATATCCGGGGCACCATCGAGTGTTTTGTGCCACCATTGGTCATACATTTTGTCGTAGCTGTGGAAAGGAACCTCTGCAGCAAACGCCTTGCGCTGATCATCAGAATCCAGGATTTTTCTGAACTGGTAGTATTTACCAAAGGCCGTGTCTTCAGCTTTTGAAAGCAGTTCTTTTAATACATCCTTTTGTGCCTCCCGGGGATCAGGATTGGTGAAGATTTTATCCGCAGCTTCAACGGTCTTTTTAAGAATTTCTCCAATTACAGGCATGTGCGTGTTTTTTATTTCTGCCCGGATGACCGTAAGCAGGTTTCAATCGGGGCGGAACCATTGTTAATCAATATGGTTGAAGATCAAATGTCCATTATCTGTCATTTGAATATAACCATTGCAATTTACACGAAATCCCTTAACGTGCCAAATTTGGAAAAGTAGAGGTGCGATTCATCGCGTGTGACATTTGGATAGGTATAAAAAACGGAATTGCGTGATAATTTTTCTATTTTCGAAAAAAATCTTACGATACGAAGATGCCATGAAAACATATCACGACTTTACCGCAGCTCTAAGCAAACACTTTCAGTTGCCCGTTGAAATTTTCCAGTTTGATATTGCCCAACAGGAACAACCGGCTCCGGATGATGATTTTTTTGTGACAGAAGCAGAGGCACTTGAAGACAATGCTTACGTAGATTACTTTCAGTATTTGGGAAGGTTTGATGAAGGCTGGCAGGGAACCCGTCTCTATATTAGTCCTGCCCGGATTAAACCTGTTTTGCAGTTTATTAAAAAATATCATGAAGGACAAATGTCTGAAGATGAATTGCAGGCACTCCGGAATGTTCTGAACCATGAAAATGGAGAATTTGCCATTCTTGATGAAGAGGAAGATTTCACTTACCTCTCGGGCACGTTTGATAAAGAACAATCATTTATAGAAGTGGTCCGCCCCCTGGAAATGTGATAAATTGAAAGGATGAGTCACTGTGAAAAGCGGGGGCGTAAAAGTCGGCCTGATTCCCCGGGTAAACGTATTTTTGATTAGCCTGAAAAAAACGTTGTTTCTGCCCAGGAACTTTTTAAAAGGATTGAATAATTTAAATTTATGATCAAGTTCTCCCTTTCCATATTTTTGGATGTCTGTGTGTGCTTACTACTGCCAGTATCACCACATTGCTCTTATTTACAACATATACAACAATATAAGGGAACCGTTCTGTTCGGACCCAACGGACATTCTATTTATACTTGATTTCAAGGGAAGTAGGATTAACCGACAGTATGTTTTTCACGTTCTCGACTTCTTTGTAAAATTCTGCCCCTAACCCATCTCTCTGGGACTCGTACCATAACATGGTTTCAAAAATATCCTGGTGGGCTTCAAGTTTAAGGTCAACCCTATAACTCATAGATTTCTCTTTATAAAACGGCTCGACTCTTCCCAACTAATAAGGTTTTGAGGATTTTTCTCATAATCTTCCAACCGTTCCTCGATTATGTCTTTGTGGGCTTCTGTCAATTCAAAATCCTGGTCCCTTCCAAGATAATCCTGCAATATATGGTGCAAGGCTTCTAACGATTTTTCATCAAGATGGTCAATTTGGCTGTGTAAGTGTTTTCTTAGTTCGGGTGCGTTCATAACATTTATCGTTTTGTTTCCTACAAAGTTAGTCATTTACTCCGTCTTCGTAAAGATAGCGCTCTCTTTTTGGGCAGCTTTATCAGGCCTATTGAAACGCCATATAATTGATGTCAAATCCACCCTCTTGAATGACCAGTTTGATCTGGTTTTTTCCTTTATTCAATTCAATGTTTCGAACGGTATGGGTGCTCCACTTGTCTTCTGTGGCTGGTAATGTCTCCACATCTGTTTTGGGGTTTTCATTCACCTCAAGCAGGAATGCGCCATTACCATTTTCGGCTGCATACCGCAACTTCAGGTCGAAAGTTCCGCTTTTCTCAACTTCCACGGTGTAGATCATCCATTCGCCGGCTTCGGTCCAGCTTACGCAGTAGCCGTTCGATGTTTCATCCTCGCAGGGTTTAATGTCGACCCCGTCATTCCGGTATATCCGGCCTTTGTTCCAGGTGATGTTTTCATCCGTATCTGTCCGGTAATTGGCTGTATCAGTATCGAACCAGGCGTAATTGTTGCCACCCATATCATAATCCACGGCAAATATTTTTCCGGGGATCGCATGTTGTTTAAACGGGATGGGCGATTTGTCCCCACCGGCCTGTCTGAACATGGCATCCAGCACATCATAGTTGATCGTGCAATTTTCCAGTTTCAGCATTTCGGCCTGTTCCATAAGCCAGTCGGTCGCCTGGTCGGCCGAAGGTTTTTGGTCTGAACCTCCCCAGTAATCGAGGATTTTCTGATATCCCTCTGTTTTTGGGGCGGTTACCCGGCTGGTGGGCGATTCGATCTTTTTGTAGGGCCACCACGCCCATCCGATGTTGTTGCGTTCAAGCAGACCGATGGCGTTGGCAAACCAGGTGTTGGAGTTTTCGCCCGATTCTCCGAGCCATATCGGCAGATTTCGTTCTTCGCGCATGTCCAGCGCCCATTGGATCGACTCGCGGGTGTTGTAATTCCAGTATTTGTGGAAACTGATGACCAGGTTGTCGTCCCACTGGCTGACTTCCGGCAACCCATTGTAGTTGTTGCCCCAGCAGTTGCCGCCGAGAAAAATGATGTGGTTTTGATTGACTTCCCGGATGGCCGTGATGATTTCCTTGTATAAAGCCCAGAGGGGCTCGTTTTTCTGGCAGTTGCATCCGTTTTTGTTGCCCGAATCTTCAAAATCCCAGTTGGGCTCGTTGATCAGGTCAAAGCCCCCAATCCAGGGCTCATTTTTATAGCGATTGGCCAGTTTTCGCCAAAGGGCAACG
>JBNJDH010000240.1:0-5237 GCA_051744695.1 Bacteroidota bacterium
CCATCGGCTTTGCCCCATACGACCTGTTGTTTCCCCACACGCAGGTCGAACTTGTCGAAATATAAGTCCACGAACAACTCCCGCATCTTAAATACCATACTGTCGGTATCGTAGGTGTAGATCAAGGGATCGGCACGAAAAGCACCCCCCGATCCCTGCTTTTCATAGCGGAGATCAAGGGTGCTCTGATTGATGCTGAAATCGCCATTGTCAACCAATGCACCGGTATAATACCGGGCAAAACCCGTGATGTCAGGCGTTTGTTGAGCCAAACCCGGAAAAATCAACAAAAACATTGTTGCTATTGTAAAAATAAATTTAAGTCTCATCCTCAACTGATTACTGTTTACTGTTTACTGTTTACTGATAACTGTTTAAATCCCCCTCATCATCATCCGTTCCGTAAACATATTGGAATCTACGCCACTGTTAATCTCCACATCGGTCAGTTCCATTTTGGTTGTATGATCCTTTTGCACGTTGTGCATCTCTGAATGGGTAATGATGTCAAAACCTGATATGTCCTCATAATTTTTCACAGTCAGGGTTTTCAAATGGTCCCCGTCTTCATCATAAAATTCCTTCTTCACTCCGATGTAGGTATCTTTTTGAATCCAGGTAACGGTTTTTGAATACATGTAATCGGGGTCTACCGGCACACTTTCCACCACATAGCAACTTTTACCGTTGACATCTTCCTCACGCAACAACTCGTGTTCATCTTCATCGAGATGGCGATCCCCCAGGTCATCGTAAGTAAAGTCAGATCCCATGAAGTAATCACTCTTATTTTCGCTGGAGATACGTTTCACTTTGCGAACAGTGGGCAAATAAATCCATTGGTCATCGCTTTGGTCATCATCATAAGTCCAGTTCATAAACGATGTATTGGCTACGTCGGCCGGAGATGTAAAGAACATGATGCTCTTTTCCACATCTCCCATATCCTTCATAAATTGTTTTATGTCGCGAACCCTCGTATCACCACGGCTGTTGATCAGCGTCATTTTGAGATTGGAAACCTGATCATCCCCTTCGGGACGGTTGTAAGTTTTATCAACAATCTCACGGCCGGTCATATCCTGTGCGACCATTACCTGTGCAGCTCCTAAAAACAAAAGAGCTGTCATAAATGTGATTTTCTTTAACGTCTTCATATCTAACTAATTTTTAGTAGTTAATTAATTGCAATAGTCCGTTAAACTTTTACAATACCTTATGATTCAAGTGTTTAAAATCCTGACATTTTTTATATTAAATCACAGTATATCAACATTATATAAATTTTCTTTTATCTAACAGAAACCCTAGATTATTTAAAATATGATGTTTAACTAATTTTATTGACTCTTTGGTTATGTCGCAAAAGAGAGCAACCGTTCTCTCCAGCTTTGAGCTTCGAGCTTTCAGCTACTTCTGCCTCTGTGCGACTGAGCTACTAACATCTAATAATCTAACGATCTCTTGTCATTGCTGTCGGCATAGCCAATCCAATGCCCGCCGCTCCTATTTTTTCTTTCCGAACCAAATATTGAGTTTATGCAACAACACCATCATCACCGTCACCGTTCCCACAAAACTGGTGAACATGTTAAGCGAAACGAGCGCTCCCAATTGCCTGTTGGGCGGGAAAACCGAAAAGAGCAACACCAGGAAACCGGCAATAACCACAATGGCATTGAAACTAATGGCACGCCCCGTATGGTTCATGGTCTTTTGTGCCGTCAGGTATTTATCGCCGGTCAATCTGGCATTGACCCGGTATTGTTGCAGGAAGTGCACAGCGTAATCAATGCCGATCCCTATGGCTATACTGGCCAGCAACGCTGTAGTGGTGTTAAGCGGAATGTTGAGAAATCCCATCACACCAAAGCCAATAAACGCGGTTGCCATAATCGGAACAGCCCCGATAAACCCAACCTTAATGTTCCGGAACATCAGCGAAAGAAGAAGGATGATGATCGCCAGTGATAAAATGAGACTTTTAATCTGACCTTCGAGTATTAAATCTGTAAAGACAAGACCTGTATAGCCACTTCCGGCATAATTGATCTCCACGCCATGATCGGCAAAATCGACACTGTAGCTGTCAATAATGTCCAGCGTTGAGTTGATGGCTTTGGTGTTATCACTCTTCAACTGAAAGGTGACATTGACTTTGGCATAATCGTAATCCACCACCTGATTCAGATCTTCCGGATCGCCCGACATCTCATAGAGCAACAGGTATTGAGCCACCATCTCTTTACTGTTGGGTATTCGGTTGTAAGCTTCGTCATCAGCGTGCATCACCTTATTCATCCGCCGCAGGTAATCGGTAAGCCCAAAAGAACTGCCAACAACGTCCAGGCTGTCCTCTACATGATGCTGCATCTGGTTGATAAGATTCAGCACTTCGGGTTTTTTGAACACATCGTTCCCGTTTTCACCGGCATCCAGGATCAGATTGATGTTGGTGGTGCCGCCAAAATGCTCGTTAATAAACTGGTCGGTCTGAACGATCTCACTATCTTCTTCAAACTTTTCAAGAAAACTTGAATTGATCCAGACTTTTTCCATTCCGACCAGGGACAGAGCAATAATGACGGCTGTCACAATAATGGAAACAGGCTTATATTTTAAAACCTTATTGGTGAAACGCTCAGCAAGGGGATGGACTTGATCCCTTTTTGGCTTCTTAGAAGTCCTTACTTTGGGAAGGCCGAATATCATCAGTCCGGCCGGAATGAAAACCAATGAAAAGAGCATGGCGGTCATCACACCGAAAGCCGTAAATATTCCGAAATATTTTATGGGATAAACCTCGGATGTCAGCAAAGAAATGAATCCCACTGAAGTGGTCACCGATGTCATCATCACAGGTTTCCACATCCCCCGGATCATATCAGCAATAGCTTCTCTGCGCCCGGCATTTGGATTTTTCTGCATAAACAATTGCAAATGGCTAAACAGGTGTATTCCGTCGGCCACTCCGATGGCAACCAGCATCACCGGCATCATGGTTGTCACAGCATAAATGGGAATCCCCAGCCACGCCATCACACCAAAAGCCCAGATCACACTGAACAGTACCACCGACATCGTGAGCACCGTCCCTTTTATGCTTCGAAGCATCAGATAAAGCGTCAACACAATGATGACAAGCACAATGGGGACCATTCGCTTCATGTCGGCAGGGGCAAGCAATGCCATCGTGCCCTCCACAATGGGGCGACCGGCCACATGCACTTTGATATCCCCGGTCTCGAATCCATCCACTGTTTTGAGGATGCGGTCATAAAAATCCTGTGTAAAAACATCATCTTCGATCTCTGCAATGATCACAGACACATTGCCACCCTCCGACACCAACCGACCGTGAGTCATTTCATTGGTCTCAACAGCTTTTTGCAACTGGGCAAGTTCGCTTTCAGAAGTCGGGGTCGTTGTGAAAAACGGCTCCACATCAAGTCCCATCTCTGTACCGGTAATATTATCGGCCGTGTACAACGATGTCACATCGTCCTTTTTGATCTCGTCCATTTTCTGAAACGCTCTGGTCATCTGCTTCAGGGTGTCCAGGGTTTCAGAATTGTAAATACCACGAGGGTCTTCCACGGCGACAATGATGCCGTCTTTGATGTCAAACCACTCCTCTGCCTTATCGCTGTAAACAAAGGCGGGATGGTCCTGAGGCATATATTCATCCAGATCAGTCTCCATCTCGGCGTTTTCTTTCATCTTCATAAAAAGACCCACACTGATGATGAGCATGACGAAAAAAACCCAACGGGGTATCCTGAGCAATTTTTCTAATGTAGTTTTCACAACTTTATCTTCTATTAGTTATCACTAACTAACCTAATGCTTTTAAAAAGATCACCGGCCGGGCATAAATCAATCCGACAAGTGATCCATCGTAAATTAACACTAACTAACTATCCGTTAAAAAAAAAGTCGTTATTTAAGGACAGGCATTCCGGTTCACTATAAAAGCCGGGTTTTAGCAGTAGGCCGGGGTGCTTTTACCACCAAAACACGTGCAGGCTTGTCCGATTCATTTGACAGATGATGAACAATGTCTTTGGGACTGTCCACCACGCTATCAGCAGGAACTGCCTCTGCCTCTTTCCCGACATGAACGGTAGGTGTTCCTTCCAAAATGTAGAAGAAAACATCCACAGGTGTGATATGGGGTTTCAAAGTTTCGCCGGGCTCCAGTCGTATATGGACGGCCTGTGCACTTTCGGCATCATAAACCGGGCGGGTATCCACTTTATGAGGTGTGTCTTTAATAGGTGTTTCACTTACTTTTGTAATCTTCATAATGTAATCACGTTTAAAATGGTTTCAATTAATTGTTTTCCTTCACGCTTCAGA
The DNA here is from genome assembly GCA_051744695.1 of Bacteroidota bacterium. Classification (GTDB taxonomy): domain Bacteria; phylum Bacteroidota; class Bacteroidia; order Bacteroidales; family Marinilabiliaceae; genus Marinilabilia. Next base: position 4,360 of record JBNJDH010000240.1, read on the forward strand.
TCAAACCCGTGGTCACTCATGCGCCATTTGCGGACCAGCAACCGCACAGGGCCAAAAAACATTGTGGTCAACAACTCCACCGGCTGATCACCAACTTTTTCATTCAAAGGAAGTCGGGCAATCAGATTGCCGACTATCTCTTCATTAAGATTCTGAATTTCCGTCACTTTCTGGGTTAGCATCGGTTCATTCCGAAATATCTCTTCGGCAAAGATGACGGACACCATTGTCGGATTCTCACTGAAAACTTTGAATACCATTTGAAAAAAGGTTTCAATCTGTTTCCGGGCATCCATATCATTCCTCTCACCTGAATTTCTATGATAAAGCCCTACCCTTTGTTTAAATCCATCTAAAATGGTACTCAAAATCTCCACCTTGCTTTCGAAATGACGATAAATGGCAGGTTCCGAAATCCCTATCTCCTTGGACAGGTTTTTGATGGTGAACCCTTGTATCCCATGCCGGTCAATCAGGCCGATGGAAGCTTCAATAATCTGCTGTTGCCTTTCCGAAAGCTCCATAATAATGTTTGTTAGTACTCACTCACAAAGAAAAGGCATTTTTCAATACAGTGCAAATTATTTTGGGGGAAATTTCCAATTATTTCACCCAGGCCCCGGGATTTCGGCCAAACTCCTCTTTAAAACATTTCCGGAAGTGCGCCACACTGCGGAAACCGACCCGTTCAGACAACTGACTAACGGGGAGTTGGTCCTGTTTTAACAACGAAGCAGCTTTCTGCAGACGAGCTTTCCGAATATAACCAGCGGCCGTCATGCCCGTCAAATCGCTAAATTTCCGGTAAAATGAAGAACGGCTCATGGCCATCATTTCACTAAGATTTTCCACATTAAAATGCGGATCAGCATATTTTT
>JBNJDH010000241.1:0-5230 GCA_051744695.1 Bacteroidota bacterium
ATTTTATTCATTACCCACCGCATCGGTGGCACGCTGAGTGTTCTCATCATCGGCGTGATGATCGGGTATCTGTCCTCATCGCTGGTGGGACTTTTGAAATTTTACAGCAGTGAAGAAGATGTGCACAATTATGTGATCTGGGGACTGGGCAGTTTCAGCCGGATGTCGGCCGAACGGGCTTGGGTTTTCGGGGTTGTAACCATTGGTCTGTCTCTGGCGGCAGCATTTCTGAGCAAGCCCCTGAATTTGCTGGCTTTGGGTGACCGATATGCGACGAACCTGGGACTGAGAATCAAAAGGGCCCGGTTCTGGATTATTGTGACAACCGGGCTGTTGACAGCCATTGTGACTTCTTTCTGCGGGCCGATTATTTTCCTGGGCGTGGCTGTTCCCCACCTGGCCAAAATGTTGTCTCGAACGGCCAACCATTTGCATTTGGTGCTCAATGCCGCAGTACTTGGCGGGGCCACGGCTTTATTGTGCAATCTGGCCGCCCGTATGCCCGGGGTGGAGCAGGAACTGCCGATTAATTCCGTCACCGCTTTTGTGGGGGCACCGGTTGTGATCTGGGTGATATGGAAACGCAAAACCAATGGACATGAATGATAAAAAATATAGGGTTCCGCCTGCTTCATCTGTGCAACGTCCTTTAATGTTTGTGGGTACGGGGTCTGATGTGGGTAAGAGTGTGCTGGCCGCCGGATTTTGCCGGATCTTCCAACAGGACGGAATGAAACCGGCACCGTTTAAGGCCCAGAACATGTCGCTCAACAGCTTTGTGACAGCAAACGGTGGCGAAATCGGCCGGGCCCAGGCCGTGCAGGCCGAAGCGTGTGGGCTGGAGTGCCACACCGATATGAACCCGGTGCTTCTAAAACCCGGATCGGATCAGGGCTCACAAGTGGTGGTGCACGGCAAAGTGCTGGGCAATTATTCTGCAGGCAGCTATTTCCGGGGAGAATTAAAAGACCGTTTGTGGCAGGAGGTGTTGACTGCATATAAGCGATTGTCCGGTGAACATGCCCCGGTCGTGATGGAAGGGGCCGGCAGCATTTCGGAGCTCAATCTCAAAGACAAAGACATTGTGAACATGTCCATGGCTGTTGCCACCCGGGCGGCCACAATTCTGGTGGCAGATATTGAAAGAGGCGGGGTATTCGCCAGCGTTTATGGTTCCATAGAATTGCTTTCACCTGAGGAACGGGCCTGCATCAAAGGGATCATCATCAATAAATTCCGGGGAGATGTCTCGTTGTTTGAGGAAGGAAAAGCGATCATAGAGAGATTGACGGGGGTTCCGGTGATTGGCATCATCCCTTCTTTTCGCCATATCCAAATCGAAGATGAAGATTCGGTGGTCCTGGACCGGAAAGCCGACCGGGCCGGCAACAATAAGGTCAACATTGCCGTTGTTCGTTTGAGCCGAATATCCAATTTTACTGATTTTGCCCGGCTTGAGCGGGATGACCGGGTCCATGTGTTTTATACCAACGATCCGCGGGAATTGCAGAAAGCCCACATCATTGTTTTGCCCGGCTCAAAAAACACCATTGCCGATTTGAAGGAATTGCACCAAAACGGGGTGGCTTCGGCCATTCTTCAGGAGTCGGCCAAAAAGAAACCTGTCATTGGCATTTGCGGAGGTTATCAGATGATGGGAGAGCGCATTGAAGATCCCGAACATGTGGAAGGGGACACCGAAACAGTGGAAGGCCTGGGCCTGTTGCCGGTTAGGACCATTCTGGAAGCGGAAAAGTCAACCGTCAGGGGATCTTTTTATTTCAACGGTCATCCGGAGGTCTGCAATGGTTATGAAATCCATAAGGGGCAAACGGTTTTTGCAGAATCTTCGAACGGGGCCGTTCCCCTGAACCGGACTGAAGACGGACACCCGGAAGGGTGCCAGGTAGGAGAAAATTTATGGGGGTCCTATTTTCATGGGATCCTGGACAATCCCGTGGTGGTGGCTGATATTTTGCGTCCTTTTTTGGACGACGATAAGGAGGATTTCGATTATGAAGGTTTCAGGCAAAAGCAGTATGATCTTCTGGCTGATCACATCAGGGCCAATACAGATATGGAAAAGATAGTTAAAATGTTGACGGAATGATAGAAGGACACGGTGATGACCTGCATAAGTATGGGGACATTCGGGCCAATTTCAGCTCGAATGTCAATCCGGAGGGCCCCCCGCCTGCGCTTATTGAGCATTTGCGGGATTCGATCTCTTCGGTGGCCTGTTATCCCGAGCCAAAGGCAGGGAACCTGGCCCGGCAGATCGAAAAAGCTGATGGGTTGGATCCGAACACGGTCCTTATAACTTCAGGGGCTGTGGAGGCTTTTTATCTGCTGGCAGACTGGCTGGCGGGGAAGCGTTCCCTGATCTATACCCCGTCTTTTTCGGAGTATGAGGATGCCTGTCAGCTGGCCGGGCATGAAGTGTTTTTTCGCGACCACTGGCATTTTGAAGAGGATGATCAGGCGGGAATGGATGTGGTCTGGATTTGCAATCCCAACAATCCCGATGGCCGGATGTATGGTCCGGAAACCATTTGTCACCGCCTGGAAGAAAACCCGGAAACCCTTTTTGTGGTGGATGAAGCGTATGTTGATTTTACGCAGGAAGAGGTTTCGCTGATTGATGAGGTCAGGCGATTTCCCAATCTTGTGGTGGTGCGTTCGATGACCAAGCGGTTTGCCATTCCGGGGCTTAGACTGGGCTATTTGGTGGCTGACCGTGAGGTGACGGAGGCCCTGAAGCAAAAGCTGATGCCCTGGCGAATCAATGCCCTGGCTTTGGAAGCGGGTTTGTTTTGTATGTCTGACACTTCCCAAACGTCTTTTGATGCCACCGGGTGGATCAGCGAGTCCCGCCGTCTGCAACAAAAACTGGATAAGTTGGAGGGCTTCCGTGTTCAACCTTCCGAAACCGTATTTTTCATCGTGGAGGGTCCGGTAAAAGCTGCTGAAATCAAGGAACAACTGGCCCGTGAGGATGGATTGCTTATACGTGATGCCTCCAACTTCAGGGGGCTTTCCCAAAACCATTTCCGGGTGTGCGTGCAGACCCCTGACAAAAATGAGTGGCTGATTGAAGCATTGAAGAAATGGAGTTGAACTTTTATATATGGGCTTTGGTGGCGGGCCTGTTACTGGACCGCCTTTTCGGTGATCCTTCCGGTCTTCCGCATCCTGTCGTGTGGTTCGGCAAAGCCATAGCTTTCTTTGAAAAGCGCTGGAACCACCCGCCAAAGGCTTTTGTCAAAGGAATGGCCATGACCCTTTTGCTTGTATCCGCCACAGCCCTGATTTTTTATGTTTTGATGGCGCTTTTGGCAGATGTGCATGAAATTGTGGCCGCGGCTGTGGCAGCCCTGATGGTTTTTTATGGGTTGGCCGGGACCACTTTGATCCGGGAAGGCCGGATGGTCTTCCGCCAATTGGAAAAGGGGCTGGATGAAGGCAGGCAGCAGCTGGGGCGAATAGTGGGGCGTGACACCAGCGAATTGAGTGCGCATGAGGTCCGGACGGCCACCCTCGAAACCCTGGCCGAGAACCTGAATGACGGGGTGGTGGCCCCGATGTTCTGGTTTGCTGTGGCCGGAGTGCCCGGTATGATGGCATGCAAAATGGTGAATACCCTCGATTCGATGATCGGGTACAAAAATGAGCGGTATCGCCACTTCGGGAAGTTTGCCGCCCGCCTCGACGATGTAGTCCAGTTTATTCCGGCCCGCATCACCGCTTTGCTGATGGTTGCATTCACCCTGAGCAAACGAGGGTGGCAATTTATGTGGAAATTCGGTCCGGCCCACAAAAGTCCCAATGCCGGATGGCCGGAAGCTGCATTGGCCGGCATTTTGAATGCACGCTTTGGCGGAAGCCACCTTTATTTCGGGAGCGTAGTGGAAAAACCTTCTATTGGTGAAAATCCAAGGAATCTGACGGCAGAAGACCTGAAAACCACCATTAAAGTACTGCGGCGTGTGGAGATTGGGATGGCGATTTTGGTGATTGTTTGGTTAAGCTGGCATGTTTGGTGAAATATAATATCTTTTGCCTATGGTTCTGAAATAATTGGATATAGTATGATATTGGGTCATCACAAAAATGCGTACTTATTTTATGAAATTTGTTCATTTAAAAAAGACATGTCTAATGATTACCAAAGCATCCGACACTTTCAGCGTCGATATTTTATATTTTGCAAACAGCTATAAACATAGGAGCCCTTCAGGCTCCGATTTTCTAAAATATATGGGTATGACCCCGAAGTGGGTCAAATGTTTATAGATGTAATGTATACATGAGAATCGACCCCCAAAGCGGGTCGTACCCGATATGTATATTTGTTTGTTTTTCGCAGCGGTTGCGCGAATATGGCCTTTTGTAAGAATTAAATTGGTACGCATTATTATGATGAACCATGATATTTAAATACAATTTTGCAGTTCTCTGTTTATGCGAAAGTTTTAGAGAATGAGGCATTTTAGTATTTAAAAGGCGGGGTAGCCTGTCCGTTTTCCGGGCCTGCCTGGCGGGTTATGAAAAATAAAACTTGTTGTTCAAACGAATATTTACTCATATAACAGGTTTCAAATATGAAAAACGGCAGACAGGCCTGCCTGACGGCAAATGAAATAGAGACTTTATAGCCTTGAGCAAGATGCTTTGAGACCAATTGGTCTTATTTTATAAAATGGCAGGCAGGCCGGCGGATAGAGGGAAGCCAAAATGGGGGACTCTCACGGCCTTGCGCAATGGCCGGAAATTTTGGCTTTCGCGGGCCTGCCTGACGGTTTATGAAAACGAATCATTCTGATATTTGAATGTAAAAACAATAAAATGAATGGTTGTATTTATTTAAAACGGTAGACAGGCTGATAGGTTTAAACGGACTAGACCTTTTTGTTTCTTTTTGGGGCAATGCCAAAAAGAAAATCAATAAAGAAATAAAAAAATGGTCTGCTGACCCTATTTTGTGGCATATATGGCATAGGAAATATTTGATGGATAATCTCAATCAGCAATCTGGTCATTGCGAGGGCTCACAGCCCGAAGCAATCTAAACACAAAACAATGAACTCAAAACACAAAACTCTAAATAATTATGGAATCATTTCAAAACCTTAACATTCAACCGGTCGAAAACAAAGAATTGCGTGAACTGCTTCAGTACAACCTGGATCAAAAGACCAAACCCGTCGGTTCACTGGGTTATTTGGAAGAA
>JBNJDH010000242.1:0-5191 GCA_051744695.1 Bacteroidota bacterium
AAGGAAATCCTGGGCCGCGGACGCGCCAAAAAAGGCATGTTCGAAGGAGACATTGATGAAGGAGAACTGGAAATCGGACAGGTGGCGGCCCTGGTTAAAGAGATCAAACCGGCGGGGAGCATTGTCCGTGAGATCATTGAAGAGTACCGGGAAACCAAAAATAAAATTCTTACATGATTAACTACTACCGACACACACTTGAAAACGGATTGCGCATTGTGGTCCATCCCGACAAAACCACACCAATGGCTGCAGTCAATATTTTATACGATGTGGGTGCCAGGGATGAAGATCCGAAACGGACGGGATTCGCTCATCTGTTTGAACACCTCATGTTTGGCGGAACCCGCAACATCCTTTCGTTCGATTCACCCGTACAGCAGGTTGGCGGAGAAAATAACGCGTGGACCAGCAATGATTTCACCAATTTCTATATCGCGTTACCGGCGGTCAATATCGAAACCGCCTTCTGGCTCGAAGCCGACCGGATGACGGAACTCGATTTTTCGCAGGAAAGTCTGGATGTGCAACGAAAAGTCGTGATTGAAGAATTCAAACAGCGGTATCTGAATCAACCCTATGGTGACATTCCGCTTCTGATACGCGATCTTGCATACAAAGTACATCCATATCGCTGGCCAACCATTGGCAAAGACATTTCCCATATTGAAAATGCCAAACTGGAGCATGTCAAATCATTCTTTTTTCACCATTATGCCCCCAACAACGCGGTATTAACCGTGGCCGGAAATGTAGACCCTGACCATGTTTTTAAACTGGCCGAAAAATGGTTTGGTCCGGTGCCCCGAAGAGATGTGCCGGAAAGGGATCTTCCGCAGGAGCCACCCCAGGAAGAACCACGTTTTCTTGAAGTAAAACGGAAAGTCCCGGCCAACTTCATTCAGATGGCTTTTCACAACGGCCGGCGCACCGATCCCGACTTTTATGCAAATGACTTATTGTCCGATGTACTGGCCAATGGTGAATCAGCGAGGCTTTTCCAGTCGCTCATCAAAGAGCAGCGACTCTTTTCGGAAGTCAATGCCTATATCGGGGGCGATCGCGATCCGGGCCTGTTTACCGTCACTGGCCGCCTCATGCCGGGGGTAGCGATGAAGCAGGCCGAAGAAGCCATCCGCACTGAATTGCAGAAATTAATGGACCAGGGCCCCACGGATTATGAGCTCCAGAAGGTCCAGAACAAAGTGGAATCCAATCTCATCTTTTCGGAAATCCACTATCTCAATAAAGCCATGAACCTGGCCCAGTTTGAATTGCTGGGTAACATTGATGACATCAACCGGGAACCCGAACACTACCGGGCAGTTACAACCCGGGAGATTCAGAAAGTTGCCCAACAAGTGTTTGCACCAAACAATTGTTCCACATTATATTATGTTGCCGAAAACAACCAATAAAAACCAAAATGACATATACTCACCGACAAGCACCTGATTTTCACTTTATAGACAAAATAAACTTTTTACCCGTCGAGGAGCAACAACTTGACAATGATGTGCCTGTTTCGATCATTCGTGCAGGCAGTCAGGATGTCACAAAAATTGACATAGAATTTCCGGCAGGGGCCATACAGGCAGGCATTCCATTGTTGGCTTCTACCACGGCCAATTTGTTGCAAGACGGCACGGAGGAAAAAACATCCGGTGAAATATCCGAACTGGTCGATTATTACGGGGCTCACCTCAGTTCTCAAACCTATCACCATCATACGGTTCTTTCCCTCCTTTGTCTTTCAAAACACCTTCCCCGGATGCTCGACCTGCTGGAAGAGATCATCACCCGGCCTTCCTTTCCCGAACATGAGTATGATTTGTTTCTTCAAAAGAAATATGAAGAATTCCTTTTGGATAGTGAAAAGATCAGGTTCATGGCCAACCGCAGGTTTGGCGAAATCATTTTCGGCCACGATCATCCCTATGGCCGTCAGTTGAAAAAGGAACATTTTCAAAAAATCAGCCGTGAACAGGTAAAAACATTCCACAGGGATCACTATCACCCCTCTTTCAGCCACATTTATTTAGCCGGGCAACCCGGGGAAAACATACTCAATTTGCTAAATGAGCGTTTCGGACAACCCAAAAGGCCGGCCAAAAAACCTGCAGAAGGAACCATCCCCAACCCTAACCCAATTGAAGAAAGATTCACTGTTGTCCCGAAAGAAGGAGCTATGCAGGCTGCTCTCCGAATAGGGAAACCATTGTTCAACAACCATCATCCCGATTACATTCCCTTGCAGGTGCTTAACACCGTGCTTGGGGGATATTTTGGATCAAGACTGATGACCACCGTTCGCGAAAAAAAGGGGTTGACCTACGGAATCGGCTCCTCCATTATGCCCTTGAAACATGCGGGAATTTGGGGCATCAGCAGTGAAGTCTCGGGCGATAGTCGTGATCAGGCCATCGAAGCTATTTTTGAAGAATTTGAAATTCTTCGTCAGCAACCAGTGCCGGAAGATGAACTGGAGATGGTAAAAAACTATATGATGGGAGAACTCCTCCGAAATTTTGACGGACCTTTTTCCACAGCCGATCTTTATCGCACTTTACGGGAATACGACCTGGACTATCAGTTTTATCAAAAAATGATCGATTACATCAAGAAAGTCGGCCCTGAAGATATCCGGGAAACCGCCCGTCAATATCTGGATCCGGCCACCTTCAAGATTGTAAGTGCCGGGGCGTAAAAAATCCGCGGGTACGGTGATCTATTTTTCCTTTTAATTGATTAAATTCGTGCTTTTCAGGGAGTGATTCACATGAGTGAGACGATACAAAAAACCGAAGAACAGGACATACAACAGAAATTTGAGGAAGTACTGGAATTGTGCCCCCGTTGTCAGAATCCAGAAGGACGAAAACTTATCCAGAAGGCTTTTGACCTGGCTTATGAGGCCCACCGTGGTGTTCGGCGCAAATCGGGTGAACTCTATATTTTACATCCACTGGCCGTGGCCCGCATTGTGGCCGATGAGATAGGCCTGGGCGCCAAAGGAGTTGCTGCTGCCATGCTTCATGACGTGGTGGAAGATACCGATTATACCATCGAAGATATTGAAACCATCTTTGGCGAAAAAGTGACTGGAATTGTTGACGGCCTCACCAAACTGGAAGGGGTTTTTGACCAAACCCGATCCCAGCAGGCCGAAAACTTCAGGAAACTCCTTCTCACCATGGTCGAAGACATCCGGGTTATCCTCATTAAGCTGGCAGACCGGCTCCACAATATGCGGACCCTGGACTCTATGCCCGAACACAAACGTCTCAAAATTGCCGGGGAAACGCTTTATCTGTATGCGCCGCTTGCTCATCGCCTGGGGCTCTATTCCATAAAAACGGAACTGGAGGATCTGGCCCTTAAATATGAGCACCCAAAAGTTTATGAAGAAATATCCCGGAAACTGGAAGATTACCAAAACCGAACACAGCACCTCATCACCCGATTTTCACTTCCCATTATAGAAAAGCTTTCCAGCCAGGGATATGAATTCGACATCAAAGGCCGGCCCAAGTCCATCTATTCCATCTGGAACAAAATGCAGAAAAAACAGGTCTCCTTTGAAGAAATTTATGACCTGCTGGCCATTCGCATCGTTTTTAAACCTAAGCCCGGAATCCCTGAAAAGGCGCAATGCTGGACCATCTATTCGCTCATCACCGACATTTACAAACCCAAACCCGACCGGCTGCGCGACTGGGTGAGTACACCCAAAGCCAACGGTTATGAAGCACTGCACGCTACAGTCATGGGGCCGGAAGGAAACTGGATAGAAATCCAGATCCGGACGGAAAGAATGGATGAAATAGCGGAAAAAGGTTTTGCCGCCCATTGGAAATACAAAGGAACCAACGAAAAAGAATCGGAACTGGACAACTGGCTGCAAAGAATCCGGGAGGTTCTCGACAATCCGGACTCCGACTCTCTGGAATTCCTGGATGATTTCAAACTTAATCTTTTCAGCCAGGAAATTATGATCTTCACCCCAAAGGGTGATGTGAAAGTCATGCCCAAAGGGGCTACAGCCCTCGACCTGGCCTTTGAAATCCACACCGATGTGGGCTACAAATGCATCGGAGCCAAAGTCAATTACAAACTTGTGCCCCTTAGTTATGAGCTAAAAAGCGGTGATCAGGTGGAGATTCTCACATCCGAAAAACAAAAGCCCAAATATGATTGGATTAATTTTGTAACCACTGCCAAAGCCAAAACCCGAATTAAAAACGCTTTCAAAAAAGAACGAAAAACAATCATCCAAAAAGGTGAAAGGGAACTTGAGGAAGCTCTTAACGAGAAAAAACTGACCACAAACGCCAAAATCCTGAAAAAGCTTCAGAATTACTACAACCTCCCCAGTAAAGAAGAACTCTATTTTAAGATCGGCAAAGGAATCATCAACCTGGAGAACCTGAACAAAATTCTTAGCGACAAAACAGCCAATAAATGGATCCGCTACTGGCGGCTTTCGCTTGGAAAAAATTCCAACGTGCCTTTACCGAAAAAGAAACCCGCCAAAGAAGAAAATAAAAAAACCCAAATGGTGGTCTCCGATGACATGGAGACCGAGCAATACACCATCGCTCCTTGTTGCAATCCTATCCCCGGGGATGATGTGGTTGGTTACATTGATGAAAACGATAAACTCATCCTCCACAGCCGCAAGTGCCCTGTAGCCATCCGCCTGATGTCAAGCCAGGGTCACCGCATCGTATCGGCCCAGTGGGAGTCGCACAAAATTCTCTCTTTTCTGGCTGTTATCAATCTTTCAGGAATCGACCAAATTGGCATTGTCAGTAAAATCACTAAAGTCATTTCAGAAGACCAGACCGTCAACATGCGCTCCATTCACATTGAAAGCCACGACGGCATTTTTGAAGGCAGCATTTACCTTTATATCCACAACACTGAAGACCTCAACAATCTAATTTTCAACCTTATGAAACTTAAAGGGGTCCACAACGTGACAAGACAGGAGCGAATCCATCAGAATCAGTAAACAGTTACCAGTAAACAGTTATCAGTGAACAGTTATCAGTAAACAGTTATCAGTAAGCACTCCCTCAAATCAAGCAGCCACTCGACTCTACTCCTTTTCTCTGCAAAGAGAGCCGGGCGTACAAATTAACCAATCCACCCTCTCTTCAGCCCCTAAGGTAAGCAACAATCAACCCGG
>JBNJDH010000243.1:0-5155 GCA_051744695.1 Bacteroidota bacterium
ACAGAAGCATCGGGATCGAATAAATGGCGGGCTTTCATGAGTCCACCGCCTGTGTCGAGTAGTTGGTCTTTTTCATCAGAGATCATGATCTCCATTCCGGAGGACTGAAAGCTTTCGAGGAAATGCAGCATCTGTTCCCTGTGGTGATGAATGTTCACCACCACTTTTTTCATACCGGCGTGCTCCATTTTTCGCAAAGCAATTTCCAGAAGCGGGCGGCCGTTCACTTCGATCAATGCTTTGGGTTTTTCATCTGTGAGGGGGCTGAGGCGGGAACCCAATCCCGCTGCAAATATCATGGCATTCATGGAAAATGCTTTTATTTTTGATTATTGATCGTCTTCATCCGGGCAAACACCAATCTGGCGGGCTACCCGGGCTATTACGTGAGCGGCGATGGGCGAAAGGAATACCAGCACCCCGAAAATGATGGCCGTTTTGATCAGCACACCCCATTCAAGAAAATAGAGGTTGATCCCGATTAGCATCAACAGAATGCCAAGTGAGGAGACTTTTGTCAATACATGCATTCGCGCATAAATGTTTTGAAACCGCCAGATGCCGATAGCGGAAACAAGTACGACGAATGCACTCATTAATAGCAATATGCCAACGATTACGTCTATCATCATTTTTCCAGTTTTCGTTTGTAGATGTACCGGGCAATGATCATGGCACCGAAAACCATTACAAAGGCCACGGCCAGCACAATATCAAGAATGATTTTTTCTTTTGAGTACAAGACCTCGCACAACATTATACCCATGATGATGAGGCCAATCTGGTCGAGGGCCACAACCCTGTCGGGCAGAGAAGGTCCTTTAAAAAGCCGGTACATGGGGAATACCAGACTTAATGACAGAATATAGAGGGCTGTCAGGGCTGAATAGTTTAAAAACATATCTGATGATTCCATCACAGGAGGGCTTTTTGCAGTAAACGTTCCATTTTATTGATCACCGATAAAAATTCTTTTTCGTCGCGGCTGTTCAGCAGATGCACCAATATCGTGTGGTTTTGGTCATCAATGTCAACGCTCAGGGATCCCGGGGTCATAGTAATCAGATTGAATAGCAATACCACATGCCAGCTTTTTTGAAGTTTGGGTTGGTATTCGATGAACTTTCCGTTCTTTCCACGATCTCCGCTCAGGATCTGTCGTGATACGGCCCATCCGGCTTCGGTAACCTTGAGGGCATAGTAAATAAAGAAGTATAAGAAATAAATTGCCTTCATAATTTAAAAATTTGCTTCCGGATAGGGTCCATGCAAAACAAAATCGATGTATCTGGCCGGGGTCAACAGCGATTCGGCGGCCTGAGTACAAAAGTCAACCAAGGGCCCGGCCCATATCCCTCCTGCAACAATCAAAACAGCCATGGCAGTTGTTGCGCCCGTCATCCAGTAATTGCCACGTTTTAAATGAGTGGGTGGCCGGGTTGGATGGCACTCTGACGGGGGGCTTTTCCAAAATACTTCCACCCATATTTTTACCATCGAAAATAAGGTAAAAAGTCCGACAAATAAAGCAATCAATGCCATGTTGATCTGACCGGCCTGAATTCCGGCGCTTATCAGCAGATATTTCCCGACAAACCCGCTCAGAAGAGGAAGGCCGGCAAGGCTGAATGCCGATATGAAAAAGAGGGCTGTCCAGTAGGGATGTTTTTTATAGAAATCTCCCAATGTTTTCAGGTTTAGTTTTCCCTGTTCTTTGTGCACAAACCCGGCAATCAAAAAGACGTTGGTTTTGGCTATCATATTGTGCAACAGGAAAAAAACAGCCCCGGCAAGTCCGGCTACAGTGAAAAAGCCCAGTCCCATGATGACGTAGCCCATCTGGCTGATGATGTGAAACGAGAGCACTTTCCGGAATTCAAACTGTGAGGTGGCTGCAATGACCCCGATAACCATTGACAGGCCGGCTGTCCATAAAATCAGGGGTTGCCAGAATAGCTCGTCGTGATACCAGTATAAGGTATAAAACCGGATCATGGAGTAAATGCCCACTTTGGTCAGGAGGCCGGCAAACAGCGCCGTTACAACAGGGGGAGGGGTGTGGTAGGATGCCGGCAGCCAGAAGAAAAAGGGCACAAGGGCTCCTTTGATGGCAAAACTTACAAATATCAGGATGAAGGCTGGATTGATAGAAGACAACTGATCGGTATGGTTCGATAGCTTCAGGGCAAGGTCGGCCATGTTTAGTGTGCCCAGCTTGCCGTAGAGAAGGCCTATTCCGGCAAGAAAGAAAAATGAAGAAATGAGGTTTAAGATGAGGTATTTGATGGAACCCTCGATCTGTTTTTTCTCTCCGCCGTGTCCCATCAGGATAAATGAGGCCATCAGCATAACTTCGAACCAGATATACAGGTTGAAGACATCCCCGGCCATCAGACTGCCATTGACACCCATAATCACCCCGAAGGAGAACAGGTAAAACCCGAAGCTTTTCCGCCGGGTTTCCAACGCTTGTATGGAATAGGCCATGCTGGCAACAAAAACAATGGAAGCTACGGCAATCATGATGGCGCTGAAACGGTCGGCCACCAGGGTAATGCCATAGGGAGCCGGCCAGTTGCCCATCTGTACTTTCAACATATCGTGGACATGCACTTTCCCCAGCAGGAAAAAAGCCAGGATCAGGTTGAACCCGGCAAATGCCAGGGCAATATATTCACGTCCCCGGTAGTGGCGGAACATGAAGGCAAATATCATAAATGCCAGAGGCAGAAAAATGAGCAGGGCTAATATCATTTTTGTTCGGTATTACTGAGTTGGTCCAGGTCGTGGGTCCCTGTTCGTTCGAAATATTTGTATTTGAGGGCCAGAATATAGGCTGCAATGCCCAGATTGATGATGATGGCTTTCAATACCAGGCCCTGGGGCAGGGGATCACTCATGGTCTCAAGGGCGGCCTCAGTTGCTCCCTCGGGAACAAACCCTGTTCCGCCACGCATCACCTTTCCCGAAAGGAAGATGATGAGGTTGGTGGCATTGCCCATTACAAAAATGCCCAAAATCACTTTCACAATGCTTCGGCGAAGCAATAAATAAACCGCGCAGGCATATAAAATGCCGATGAATATGACGATTATGAGTTCCATTTCAATACATCCATTATACTTGTGATAATACCAAGAACCCCGCCGATCACCAATACAAACACGCCCGTGTCGAAAAGCAGGGGAGTGCCCGCATCGATGGTGAAGAGGGAAATAATATTGATCTCCTGCCACATGGCCGTCATAGGGGGCAGACCCCAGAATGCCGGCATTAATGCAGCAAATAAGGTGATCAGCAAACCTATACCCATGATGTACCGGGGGTTCATTTTCAGCATTTCAAGCAACTTGTCTGAGCCAAATACAAGTGCGTACATCAGAAAACCGGCCGATGCAATGATCCCGGCAATAAAACCGCCCCCGGGCCTGTTGTGCCCGCGAAGCAGGACAAACAGGGCGAATCCTGTCATGACAAACAGGAAAAGTTTTATGGTTTTTTCCAGGACAATGTTTCTCATCTCTTACTTCTTCTTTTTTGTAATATCGAGCCTGAGCAACGCAAATACACCTGCTGCTGCCAGGGCCAGCACGGCAATTTCACCCAGGGTATCCAGCGCCCTGAAATCAACCAGGGTCACATTTACGATGTTTTTGCCATGTCCCTGGCTCAGACTGTTTTCGGCGAAAAACTGTGAGACAGGCTCTTCAAGATTGATGAAGCGGGCCCGAAGGACCACCATTATAATCATTACACCGCTTCCAATGGCAATAATGGAGTCCCGTATTCTGGACCCCGGACTTGAAAGTACGGCGAAACGTGGCAGGTAATAAATGACCATCACGAATATAACCATGAGAATGGTCTCGGCCAGAAACTGGGTGATGGCCAGGTCGATGGCCCCGTAAAACATATAAAGAAGGGCTATGCTGTATCCCAAAACACCCATGGCCAGAATGGCCGATAAACGCGACCGGGAAAAAACGGCAAATATGACAGACAGGGAAGCGATTGCAAGTACAACCACCACATGGATGTCTACCGGACTCAGATCATCAAAGGAGAACCAATCTAATCCTGAACGGAACAACTGAATGATCACCAGCAAAAATGCCATTACAAAAAAGGTGATCAGATAGTAACGATGATAACCGTGCTGGATGCGATCGGTATTTTTTCCGGCAAGCCTTAAGTAACGATTGATGAGGTTGTTGAAGCTTTCGGGAAGGTTGTGTTGGTTCGAAACGGCAATTACTTTATTGACCAGCCGGTTTACAGGTCGTTTGAACAAATAGATGACCACGCCCATGACCACCGTGAAAATGCTGAGCAACAATACTTTGTTAAATCCGTGCCAAACAGACAGGTCCACGTCTATATTCCGCGACTGAACGAAATGGAGGGCATTGGCAATGCTTTTCTCAAGCCATTCGGGTGCCAGTCCGAGTCCCAGGCCGAATAGTGCCAGGACCACCGGTGCCAGAATGAAATTGCGCGGAAGCATTTTCTCGGGATGTTTCAGCGATACCCCGGGCATGGATTTTAATGGCATGAATACTTCTAAGAAGACAGAAAGTGAGATGGCCACCATCATCATGTTGGCTGCTACCCCCAGGGGAACAATGACCCAGTCAAGGCCCGGCACCTGCATGGCTGCATCATAGATAAGCTCTTTTCCTATAAAACCCAGCATCGGCGGCAGCCCGGCCATTGACAAGAGGGCCAGAACGGCTCCGAAGGTGGTCAGGGGCATCTTTTTCATCAAACTTCCCAGTTGGTGAATGTCCCGAATCCCGGTATTTTTATCAATGATGCCCGTGGCCATAAACAGTCCGCCCTTGTATAGCCCGTGAACAATAAAGAACAAGAGCGCAGCCAGTATGGATTCCGGTGTGTTGATGCCGGCCAGCAATACCATCGTCCCCAGGGCACTGATGGTGGTGAAGGCCAGTATTCGTTTCAGGTCTCTTTGCCCCAATGAAAAGAAAGCGCCAATAAACATGGTTATACCGCCTGTCAGAATGAAAGCCCCCTTCCACATAAGGGTCCCCCCCAAAAGGGGATTGAGCCGGAGCATAAGAAATATCCCTGCATTCACCATGGTGGCTGAATGCAGATAGGCACTGATAGGAGTGGGGGCCTGCATGGCTCCCGG
>JBNJDH010000244.1:0-5155 GCA_051744695.1 Bacteroidota bacterium
AAATTATCTCAAAAAAGAGTTTACCGGACTTGAAGAGATCAAAGTTGTTATTGGCCACGATTGCCGGAACAACAGCCGTTATTTTGCCGAAACCGTTGCAAACATATTTTCGGCCAACGGCATCAGGGCTTACCTGTTTGAAGACCTCCGCCCCACCCCGGAAATTTCCTATGCCATCCGTCAGTTGAAATGTCAAAGCGGGGTAATCATTACAGCCTCACACAATCCCCCGGAATACAACGGATATAAAGCCTATTGGGAAGACGGTGCCCAAATCATTGGACCTCATGACAAAAACATCATCAACGAGGTGCAAAAAATCACCGATGTAGACGACATCAAATTTGACGGAAGTGAAGACCTCATAGAAGAACTGGGCGAGGAAATGGACCAAAAATTCATCGAAGAGGTAGCTTCCATTGCCCTGAATCCCGGCACCATTGCCCGGCAAAAAGATCTGAAAATCGTTTTCAGCCCGATCCATGGCACCACGGTCAAGATTGTACCTGAGGCCTTAAAAAGAGTGGGATTTGAAAACGTCATCCACGTCCCTGAACAAGATGTGGTCAGTGGCGATTTTCCAACCGTAAAATCGCCCAACCCTGAAGAACCAGCAGCACTGGAACTGGCCATAAGGAAAGCCGAACAAACCAATGCCGAGCTGGTTATAGCCACAGATCCGGACGGTGACCGCCTTGGTGTGGCCGTACGCAATGAGAAAAACGAATTCGTGCTTCTCAATGGCAACCAGACCGCCATATTGCTCACCTGGTACATGCTGAACCAATGGAAAGAGCAGGGCAAACTCACCGGCAATGAATTTACCGTCAAAACCATTGTTACCTCTGAGCTCATCAAAACCATTGCAGATGATGCAGGTGTGGAATGCTTCGACACTTACACCGGTTTTAAATGGATTGCCGGCGTAATCAGGGAACTCGAAGGACAGAAAAAATACATATGTGGCGGTGAAGAAAGCTACGGATTCCTGCCCGGCGATTATGTCCGCGACAAAGATGCCGTAGGAGCCACAACTATGATCGCCGAAATTGCTGCATGGGCCAAAGATCAGGGCAAAACGCTGTTCGAGTTGTTACTTGATATTTACATCTCGACGGGTTTCTCGCAAGAAAAAATGAAAGCCATCGTCCGAAAAGGGAAAAGCGGAGCTGAAGAGATCGAAGCAATCATGAAAAGATTCCGCCAAACACCCCCCAAAGAATTGGGCGGCTCTAAAGTGAGTGAAGTTAAAGATTTTTCTGTCCTGAAAACATGGAACCCCAACACCGGACAAGCTTCAGATATTACAGACAAGCCGGCCACCTCCGATGTGCTTCAGTTTTTTACGGAAGACGGATCAAAGGTATCTGTCAGGCCCTCCGGGACCGAACCTAAGATAAAATTCTATTTTGAGGTAAAAGGCGTTCTTGAAAATAGAGAGTCATACAATCAGACATCAGAAAAAGCACTCGAAAAAATCGATAAGATCATGGATGATATGGAAGTGGAATAACACAGAATACCACCATTTCAACTCACTTCATAAAATGCCCGGTGAAAGAAAAAATTTCACCGGGCATTTTTCTGTACAAAACCTTTTCAACTTACTCAGGCTTGAAAAAACGGTCCGGGAAATTGACCAGGTATAACCTTTCTGTAGCTCTTGTCACTGCCGTGTAAAGCCATTTCAAAAAGTCGCGGGTCAAATAATCATCAGTAAAATAACCTAAATCCACAAAAACAGCGCTCCATTGTCCGCCCTGCGACTTATGGCAAGTCATGGCATAGGCAAATTTCACCTGGAGGGCATTGTAAAAATCATTGCTGCGAACACTGTCATATTGCTTCTTTTTATCGGGAAGATCCTGATAATCTTTCATGACTTCATAAAAGAAAGCCTGCTGTCCCTCCTGCGTCAGGCCAGCCCCTTTTGACGAAAGGGAATCAAGAATGATCCTGGCATCGATCTCGATCTCTTTATAATCGACAAGGCGAAGCACCACATCTGCAAAGCGGTAGCCATAAAGTTCGTAATGCTCCCGGATGCGCACCACCTCAGCGATGTCCCCGTTGGCAATAAAGGCAGGTTCTTCCTGGTCCTTCACCCAATGATAATTGTTTTTCATTACCAGAAGGTAATCCCCCACGGCAAGTTCTTCTTCACGAAAAAGAACCGTATTGCGAATGCCCTGATTGTAGAGGTTGGCCCGCTTATTGGTCCGGCACACCACAAGCGTCTCTTCCAGCCCGTAATGACTGTAACAGGAATCCAGCTCTTCCGGAAGTTCTGTTCCTGATAGCCTGATCAAATCCGGAAATCCTTCAGTCTGGAATTGTGGAAACTCCGCTTCATCTGTTTCACTTTCCAGCAAACTTCGCAAATGGGTGGCATTCTGTAATATCCCGCTGCCGATTTTTTGCCTGACCACATCGGTCAATGCAGAGGTATAAACTTCCAGCCCGTAGCCACTAATGTAATCAGGATCAAGAGCCGGCCCATGCGAAAGGCCCACGGGTGGCAACTGAGCATCATCACCCAGCAGAAGCACCCGGCAGTTTCGGCCCGAAAAAACGAATTCCAGAAGGTCATCCAACAAGCGTCCCGATCCAAAGATCCCCCCTCCGTCACCATTTGATATCATCGATGCTTCATCCACAACAAACAAAGTATCCTTGTGAAGGTTCTTATTGAGTTCAAAAGCCGAAAATCCATCCCGGGACGATTGTTGTCGATAGATTTTTTTGTGAATTGTAAAGGCTGAATCTCCAACACTGTTACCCAAAACTTTTGCAGCCCGGCCCGTGGGTGCAAGCAAAACGGCTTTTTGCCCAAGCTCCTTCAGCACACGAATAATGGCCCGAACAAGAGTTGTTTTTCCTGTTCCCGCATAACCCCGCATCACAAGAGCCGACCCGCCGGGAGGAGATGAAAGGAAAGAGGCAACAGTTTCAGCAGTTTCAGCCTGCGAAGGCGTTGGTTCAAGCTCAAGTTCTTTTAATATATTGTTCTTCAGAAAATCCTGCAGCATATATTCAATTTAAGCATGCCCAAAACCCATATTAACGGCAATATACATGAATTCAACAAAGTTTAACGAATTATTTGGGCATAAAAAAAGAACGTTTGAAATTTTTTATAAATTTGCATGCAAACAAAAATAAAATCCGACAATAATGAAAACAGCAATCCAGATTATTCTGACTATTGCCATCCTTGCTTTGGGGTATCTGAGTGTGAAAAGTATTCAGAAGCCGGTAAGGTTTAATCAGGCATACGATGCGAGACAGGAGAAAGTCATTGAAAGATTGAAAAACATCAGGGCAGCGCAAAGGGCCTACAAGTCCATCAATGGTGAATTCACGGGCAGTTTTGACACTCTAATCGAATTTGTTAAAACGGACTCTCTTCGTCTTGTGCGAATGGAAGGAAGCTTGACAGACAGCATGATCGAAGAAGGCCTGAACGAGCAAAAAGCATTGGAACGCGGAATCATCCAAAGGGATACAACGCGTGTATCCGTGAAGGATTCTCTTATGGGTGAGGATTATATTGCCGACTCCCTTCGTTACGTGCCCTTTAATGACCAGGAAGAAATTGAAATGGATGCCGCCATTCTTGAGACGGGTTCAGGTGCAGATGTGCCGGTATTTGAGGCAAAAATACACCACGAAAAATATCTCAAAGGACTGGATGAACAACAGATCATTAACGTCATTGACGAAGATCTTTCTTATGAACGTTATCCCGGTCTGAAAGTCGGCTCTTTGGAAGAAGCCAACAACAGTGCCGGAAATTGGGAATAGGCTAAACACAGCATTTATGACTCCCGAACTTTCGTTTGTAGACGAAACTTACGACACGAATATTACTACGTCATATTTTTTATCCATCCAGGCATGCCTGGATGGATTTTCTTTTGCTACAATAGATCCCATACGCAACAAATACATCCAGTTTAAGCACTTCCCGTTTGACAACATCAAGGATGAAGAGCTGGCATCTTTAACGGAAAAACTGCTTGAAGAAAACGAACTATTAAACCTGCCTTATAAAAAAGTTTTTGTACTGGTGCCTTCACCTGTTTCAACATTGGTACCTGCGGGGCTTTTTAATTCATCTGAAGCTTCCCGATGGCTCTCTTTCACCCACGATATTCCGCCGGGCCATAAAGTAATGCACGCACCGATGAAATTATCTGATGCCCGGAACATTTTTTCCATTCCTGCCAGCATGGAAGCCCTATTTTCGCGTCAATTTCCGGAACCTTTTTTTCTACATCCATATATCCCGGTGGCCGAAACAAAACTGGCAGTTAATCGCCCAGGGACAGGTAGGAACCAGGTCATCATAAGTCTTCAGAAAAAATATTTTGACATTATTGTTCTGGAGAAAAACAACCTGAAATTATGCAACACCTTTGAAATCAACGGGGATAATGATCTGATCTATTTCACCCTTTTTGTTTTCGAACAATTGGAACTTACTCCTGCCGAAACCGATATTCAAATTATCGGTTGCAATCCCGATAAAGAGAACATCATCTATTCTCTGCGGAAATACATCAAACACGTCAAACTACCCGGTCTACCCGGGGGCTTTCAATACAGCTACCTCTTCAAAGATGTGCCGGGCCACCGTTTTTTCAATCTTTTAAGTCTCCCGGCATGCGTATAGTCAGTGGACAATTGAAAGGACGAAGGTTTTCTCCCCCACCCTCGTTTTATGCCCGGCCAACTACCGATCAGGCAAGAGAAAATCTTTTCAACATACTGAACAACCTGATTGATTTTGAAGAACAACGTGTCTTAGACCTTTTTTCCGGAACCGGGGCCATCTCGTACGAATTTGCCTCAAGGGGTGCCCGGGAAATCACCTGCGTGGAAAAAAACTTCGGGCATTTCCGTTTCATAAAAAATACCGCTAAAGAATTGGGAATATCGCCCCCATTGAAGGCTGTTAAAGCCGATGTTTTTAAATTTCTGTCAAGAGATAAAGGTTCGTATTCTCTAATTTTCGCCGATCCCCCCTTTGACCTTCCACAACTAGACACACTGCCCGAATTGGTAATGAATTCCGGCCGCCTCCAGAAAGAAGGGATTTTTATTCTGGAACATGGCCCGGACCGGAATTTTTATCAAATACTTTTAAAGTAAC
>JBNJDH010000245.1:0-5140 GCA_051744695.1 Bacteroidota bacterium
CTGCTTTTTCCAAACTGATTTTTGTGGTTTTCAATATGTCGTTCCTGCATTTCAAGCTGGGAATTGTACCTTTGCTTAGGAACCATGCCATCATCCCCCTGACAGGGGCCCTCAGCTACGGAATCGTGTTGTTCCTACCCCTGCCCGGCATGCATTGGATTGTTGAACTGGTTATGAACAGCATTCTGATCACCATTTTTTACGGCATTCTCCTGAGAACTTTCCGTGTTGTCCCCAAGGTGAAACAATTTTTCAGGTCGTTTTAAAAGTGCATTTTTATGAAATCGAAGATCACAGGTTTTATTGTATCGCCCACTCCTACAGGTTTTCTGCCCGCCATCAATCCATCAATCCGGCGAAAAACCATCTCCGGCCCCTGGGGACATCTGACGCTTTTCAGCACCGGCGACAACATTGAACCCGTGGAACCGGGATTATGGTCGCTGGGCTTTCCGCCCCATACTTCCCTGATGGACCACAACCTGTTGATCCGGGTGACCGGGGACGGCGTCACCATCGAAAACGACTGGCTGGCAAGCATTCCCGTGTATTTTAATGTAAAAGAAAAAATCATATCGACATTCCCGGACATCTGTTTGCCCGATATTCCTGTATTCGATGATGAAGGGCTCTATCTTTATCTGAAATACGGATTTGCCGCATTGGGGACCACCCCTTTTTCGGGGGTCCACACCCTGCGTTATTTTTCAGCTTTACACCTGTCTCAGCATGGCATTTCGGTAACCGAAAAAGAAGACCCCCTGATTTCGACCGACCTTTCAGCTCGGGCATCAGAAAAAGAAATTTGGGAAATGCTTTCCTCAAAAATTGAAAATGTCCTGGATCAGACTGCCGGCCCGGTCATCACCCCCCTTTCAGGTGGATACGACTCACGCATCATCAATGCCCTGGTTCCCGAAAGACACAAAGACCGGAACAAATGCTATTCTTATGGCATATCACCCAACCAGGAAAAGTGTTTCGAATCGCAGATCGCCAGAAAAGTTGCAGACCGGCTGGGATATGACTGGAAGCAAATTCATCTTTCCGATGCCTATCGATACACGGACCAATGGCATGACCTCTTCGGCTTTGCCACTCACCTGCATGGCATGATGCACATCGAGTTTTTCCGGAAAATTCTCGATGATCTTTCCCCCGAACAACCGACATTCATGTTTACCGGCATTTCGGGCAGCGCCTTTCAGGGCGGACATCCACCCAAAGAAAAAGCTTCCCGCCCTTCAGATATTTACAACCTGGCCCTCACCCATCAGCTTAATTTCAATGCTCATTTGCCCGCACGGGAAACAGAAGCAGAAAACCGATTTTTTGAACAAAACAAAGAATTGCTCAACAATCTGAAATGGTATCCGGTCCTGACCATGCGGATAAAAATGAACCTGTTGCACTATCTATTTAAAGTGCCGGCCAGCATGGGCATCCCGTCAACAACCCCCTATCACGATTTTGAAATTGCAAAACGAATGCTCTCCCTTCCGGAAAAAAGGCGCCAAAACAGAGAATGGGTCGTCGATTATTTCAAAGAAAAAGACTTGCATTTCAGCACTCGTGCCCTGCATGGAGATACCCGCAACACTTTGAACAGACAACTTTTCCGGAATTTTGTTTTTCAACCCCTGACGCCGGATTTCTGGGAAAAACATGGAAAGCAATGGGTTCATCCCCATCAGGTGGAAAAGATCAACAAAATCCTAAAAAAGACAGGCTCCATCCCGGAAAGAACCAGGTTTTTCCTGACCACCCAACGAGTCATCAAAGAAATTCTGAAAAAGGCCGGTGTTGTCAATACCTTTAACAGATTTTTATATTATTGGGCCACATTAAAAGCCATTGAAAAATCCGTATTAAAAAAGACCTCAGGCAAATAAAATAATGCAAAGCCCCGATTTCCATAACAACCCGGCCCCTGTGGCCCTTTTCTGCTACAACCGTCCTGGTCATCTGGAGCGAACCCTCCATTCCCTGGCCCAAAATACAGGTGCAGAGGCTACGCCCCTGGTTATTTTTTCGGACGGTCCCAAAAATCCATCGGACCAACCCCCTGTGGATGCTGTCCGGCACATCCTTGATGGCATCAGCAACCAGGAGAACGTCAGGATCATTAAACAAGAGCACAACCAGGGACTGGCAAAATCTGTCATTTTGGGCGTTTCGGAAGTCATCCGCCAATTCGGGAAATGCATCGTGATAGAAGACGACCTGGAACTTTCCCCTTTTTTCCTGACCTTCATGAACCAGGCCCTGACCAAATATGAAGACGATGAGACCGTCTTTTCTGTTTCCGGATACTGTCCGCCGGTCAAAATCCCCGCCGATTTTCCCTACGAGGCTTTCCGTTTCCCCCGCATCAATTCGTGGGGATGGGGCACCTGGCTCGACCGTTGGGAAAAAGTGGACTGGGATGTCAAAAACTTCGATTCTTTCATCTCCGATCCCGATCAGGTGAGAAAGCTCGAACAACAGGGCAAAGACCTGCCGGTGATGCTTCTGAAACAACAAACCGGTAAGAACAATTCCTGGGCGGTGCGGTTCAATCAAGCCTGTTTCGAACTCGGGATGACCAACATTTACCCCGTGACTTCATTGGTCCGCAACAGGGGAGCCGACAGCAGTGGCACCCACATGAAGCTCAGCCGGAAATTTTCCGTTTCGCTGGCAAGCCGGTGTCCTCAACCCCAACCTGCCGGAACAGATACCCGCATTCACAAGTCCTTCCGCAATTTTTACAAGCCTTCACTGTATAGGCAGACCATCAACAGGATGAAAATATTAAGGTTTCTGAATCGAAATAAATTGGTACCCGCTAAAAACCCACAATAAATCTTACTTTGATGACATTAAGATTGTGTTTCAGGGGTTTGTTATATTTTGGAAATAATCATAAGAATAGCGAGGCTGTCTAAAAAGTCAAAAATTGGTGTTTTTTTTGTCATTCTGAACGCAGCGAAGAATCTCATATTCAGGGATATAAAATTTTTGCTCTGTTTTAGGATAATAATAACAGTGAAGACTTTTTAGACACCCTCGTTTTAATGAAGCATCAAAACAACCCTTCAAAAGCCCGCTTCTCCTTCTTTTTCAAAACCTGTTGTCATTTTCACCACGCCTATCGCAACAGACCTTGTAACATTTAACCAGATTAAACCGTCCCACATTCAGAAAAATAAAAATCCAACATCATGAATAAGTTGAAAACTTACGGAATAGGGTTGATTGTCGGGATATGGATATTTTCGCCGGTCAATAGCACAGGACAAAATGACACCACCCGGCAGGAAAAGATCACCAACATCGTCACAGTGGAAGAAAGCCCCAACCGGACCCGTGTAACTTTTCCCGGCGGCAATGTAGAAGTAGACGAAATGAACGATACCATTACCAGGATCACCATAGGGCAAAGGCGTTTCGACTTTATTGAAGCCCCCGGCAGTCACACCCGGATCCAAATGATCCGCAAACCGATGGAAGATTTTAAAGGCCACTGGGCCGGTTTCGACCTGGGATTCAACAATTTTTTCTCCACACCTTTTGACAGTTATCTTCCTCCTGAAGACCGCTGGATGGATCTGAACGGCGGCAAATCCATCGCAGTGGGCATCAACCTGTTCCAACACAGCATCGGACTGCAGCAATATCGCCGGAATCTGGGAGTTGTGACCGGTGCCGGATGGACCATCAACAACTACCGGCTGGATTCCCGAAACATTCTACGGCGCGATGAGGACGGGCAAACCACCTATGAAGTAACAGACCGAAGTGTAGACAAAAACAAACTGGTCACCAGTTACCTGACCGTTCCCGTACTGCTGGAATGGCAACCCGGTGCCAAAGGCACAGAGAAAGATTTTTTTATCAATGCAGGAGTTTATGGAAGTTTCCGACTGGGATCACACACCAAGGTGGTTTTCGATGACGGAGGTGGCAAAGAAAAAGAGAAGTGGCGCGAAGACCTGAACATCAATGCCTTTAAGTACGGGGCCATGGTGCGCACAGGCTACAAATGGATCAGGCTCTATGCCAAATGTGACCTGACACCCCTGTTTGAAAAAGGTCGGGGACCAGAACTCTATCCATGGACGGTGGGCCTGACACTGGTACGGTTTTAAGTCCAATAAAAACAAAATCAACACCCGAAGAAATGAAAAAAATCACATTCGACATATTGCTGATATGGCT
Source organism: Bacteroidota bacterium (assembly GCA_051744695.1). Classification (GTDB taxonomy): domain Bacteria; phylum Bacteroidota; class Bacteroidia; order Bacteroidales; family Marinilabiliaceae; genus Marinilabilia. Next base: position 4,201 of record JBNJDH010000245.1, read on the forward strand.
CATCCTCCTCCTCGCAGGAACTGCTTCCGCACAGGAAGACCAAACAGATCAGCACCTGCAGAAATATGAGCAGCACCAGGAGATGAAACCCGGTCTTTACCGTGTCATTGAGAACAGAAAAACCGGGGTTGTCAACCAGGAGGGAGAGGTCATTGTTCCCTGCCGGTACGACCAGGTGTGGACCCCCACAAAAGACCAGTTTATCCGTGTTCTGAGAGACATGAAAACCGGTCTTTATCACGTGGAAAAAGGGCTGATTCTTCCGGCGGAATACGATCAGATCTGGAGCTTTGAAAACGGATTGGCTAAAGTCATGCAGGACGGGAAATTTGGGTTTATCAACAGCGATGGCCGGATGATTGTGCCCTGCGAATACCAGCATGTCAAAGGCCCGGAAAACGGACGCATCCGAGTCATCCGGAACGGAGGCACAGGATACCTTTCCGAAAAAGGCGAAATCATCATCCCCCCTGTTTATCAACACATCGGGCGTTTTGAAAACGGAACAGCCCGCGTCATAAGAGACGGGAAAACAGGCCTTATAGATGAAGAGGGAAATGAGGTCATCCCCGCCATTTACGATCGCATCGGGTCTTTCCACAACGGAGAGGCCATCGCAATGAAAAACGGCCAATATTTCAAAGCAGACACCACGGGGCAGGTCATTGAGCAGACAAACAAACACCAGACTGACAATGATACCATCTCCGCCAAAGCCGGGACGAAGTCAGCTGAACACCCACCCCGCATCAAAATTGGGAAAGACCACATTGAAATTCACAACCGGGAGAGGGACAAACGGAAATCCAAAAAAAGATCTTATACGCCTCATTTCGAAGGACACCTGGCTGGTTTTGGCCTGGCCCTGAACGGCTACCTGGACGAGGACGGGAAAGAAGAGCTCCCCGCCGGATACGGTTTTATGGCGCTCAACCAGGGC
>JBNJDH010000246.1:0-5112 GCA_051744695.1 Bacteroidota bacterium
CCAATGACGAAAACATTGCGGCCATGCTCGTATTCCATGCCCTCATATGTATACTGGTAACGCGACCGTCCTTCCTCATTGGGCAGGAAGCCACCCTGACGGACAATGTCTACCCGGCTGAACAACAGAGGCCCTCCCTGCAGCTTAAAATCAATCACTTCCATATCGCCTCCGGCTTCGCCCTTGCGACCTTTGACAAAACGCACCCGCTCCTGGGCAAACTTTTTGGAATAAGGGGGTTTAAAAATTTCGATCACGGCTTCGGAAACATCAACAAAAACCTCATCCTGCTTAATGGTTTCCCTGAAAAAGGCGGTCAGGATCAACGGATCAGAAGCATAATTGCGTTTTTTATTGCGCACAACTTGTTTCATGATCTGGCCGGGCTCTACATGCTTAACGAGTACTTCGGGCAATTCAACTGTAGTCTGGGCTAAAACGACGGATAAGGTGGTGTCGTTTTCCGGAATGGTATATTTTTCACGCAAATAACCCACATTGGAGAAAACCAGTTTTTCACCAATATATTCGGGAGGGACTAAAACATTGAACCGCCCTCTCTGATTGGTCGCGGTTCCCATAGTTTTTCCTTCCACACCGATATTAACCATATCCATGGGCTCCCTGTCGGCCGAGTCAACAACCGTGCCTTTGATGCGAACTGCATCCCGGGACATACGAGCCGGCTCATCTGAAATAACCAGCTGATTCTCCATTTCATGGACAACCAGGCTCTCCTTATCGATTAAATCGAGTAACCACTTATCAAGTGCAACGGAATCGGCTTCGGCCTGAACAACTGTGTCCCCTGGCACCACCGAAGCATCATAAGAAAAAGAAATGTCGTACCTGGTGGTCAGAGAATCAAAAAGTTCTGCCAATTGAATGCTGTCATAGGAAAAAGAGTACTTCTGTTCCAGAATCTTGCCACTTTGACTATAAGACATTGACGGCCACAAAAATAAAATCACCAAAACAAACAGAATACATGTATTGGTCTGTTTGGCAACTCCCGCTTTTCTATGTATTGGGCTTTGTTGTATCATATTTTATAAACACATCAGCCTTCATTCCCGTTCAGAAGTCCGTGACAAAAAAATGGTATCTCCTTCCCGCTGACTATCCAGATTAAAAGTAACACAAACTACCTGAAGAACAAAATCAAGAGAATTGTCACTAAAGTTGGCCGTCAGTTTTTCCTGGCCCAGAGATGAATCCGACAATTGAATATCTACACCGTAAACCCTTTCCAATGTTTGGCTTACTTCATTAAGTGGCGTCTCTCTAAAGGTCATTTCCCCGGTAATCCAGGACAGAACATTGGGATCATTTTGGTCCTTAACAGTTACTCTTCCCGTATTTCTCTCAAAAAGGGCGGTTTGGCCTCCCTGCAGCGTTTTGTAGCCACTGCCGGCAGGGGGAACCACTTCAACACTGCCTTCAATCACGGAAACTTCTGTAATATCAAGATTGGGATAAGCGCGCACGTTGAAACGCGTGCCGGTCACTCTGATGGTTACCTCCCCGGCCCTGACCACAAACGGACGTTCACGGTTTCCCTCAACCCTGAAGTATCCTTCCCCGTCGAGATCCACCACCCGTTTCTTTCCTTCAAAAGGCTGATCACACTTAAAACGGGAACCTGAATTGAGGGTAACACGACTGCCGTCACTCAACTCAATCTCTTCACGATCGTTGCTGGAAACAATAAGAGACGACTGATCCTGAGAAAAAGGAGACAACACTCCCCAGGCAAGGCCGATTATCAGAACCAGCCCGGCTGCTACTGATGCCCAAACCAAACGGCGCGATGACTTGCGGCCGTCAGAAACTGAATGAGAATCCTCCACGGTAAAACGCTTTACACGGTCCCAGGCCGAAGATGTATCAATTTCCCCCAGGAAGCGGGCATCTTCACCACTCTCCCAGGCCTCTCTGATCTTCTGCCATTCTGCCCGGTTTTGCGGATTGGCATTCAACCATTGCTCAAGCAGGCCTTCATCAATCTCATCGCCTTCACCGCTCAAAATACGGGCAGCCAGTTCCCAATCAATATTACGTTCATTATCAGACATGGTGATCGAATTATCGTTTATTCTTTTTGTAAGATCCAACTTCTCCCTGGCCCTGTTGGGGACCAAACATTTCTCGCAAGGTTTTCAGGGCTTTTCCCATTTGTGCTTCCACCGTTTTTGGTGAAATACCCAGCACAGAAGCAATCTCTTTATACTTTAGCCCGTCAAAGCGGCCCATTTTGAATATTTTTCTTCGTTGGAGCGGCATTTGCTCAATGGCTTCACGTAAATGCTCCAGTAAAGTTTCATCAGGAAGCTCATCGTCAGCCTGTGAATCGGGAAGATGAAACTGCTCATCAACCGAATACCAGGGGCGCTGCCGCCTCAGTTCATTCAGGCAGGCATTGCGTACGGCCACAGTCAGGTAATTGTTCAACGACCTGAGCTTCAAGTCACGACGCTTCTCCCAAAACTTAATGAAAACCATCTGGACAATGTTTTCCGCTTCTTGCCTGTCGCCCATATAATGAACTGCATACACCACAAGACGGGCATAAACCGACCGGAACAGTTCTTCAAAAGCCTGTTCATCGCCCCGGGCTATCAGCCTGATCATCTCCTTTTCCGGTCTTGAAAATTGCATATACAGGTGTTATGGTATTGGTAAGACAAAGAAACAACCAAAAACCCTTATCCCAAAATCATTTTTTTCTGGCAGGGATAATGGAATATTCACTATTGTGGGGGGGATTTATTCAAACAGTGGCAGATTGCTTCACTTCGTTACCAATGACCTTGATCATCAGGAGGCAGAGTGAAGCAATCTCTATTTGTTTTACCGGACACCAGTGAATTAAAATACGAAAGTTTTAGAATCCCTCAGAGAGAACATCATTTAAAAAAAGCTATTTTTGACACGAACAAATCAATTCTTCAAAAACCATAATGCTTCCCGGCCTGTTAAGTAAAAAAATAAATTATGCAAAAGCTCAAAGCATGGATCATATCGCTTCGTCTGAGGACGCTGCCCCTGGCACTTTCCACCATTTTCATGGGTTCTTTTCTTGCAGCCGGGGAAAATCTTTTCAACATCCATGTGCTCGTTTGGGCATCACTGACCACCCTTTTCCTGCAAATACTCTCCAATCTTGCCAATGATTACGGAGATACCCGTTCGGGAGCCGATAATGATGACAGACAAGGCCCGAAGCGAATGATCCAGAGTGGTAAGATTTCCCTCAAACAGATGAAAAAAGCCGTTATTATCACTTCCGTGCTGGCTTTGATCTCAGGCTCCACACTGATCATTGTATCACTGGAAGGGCATCATCTGATGGCATTTGTGTTTTTCATCATGGGCATTTCAGCCATTGCTGCCGCCATCCGCTACACGGTGGGCAAAAACCCTTATGGATATCGCGGACTGGGGGATCTGTACGTTTTCATCTTTTTCGGCATCATGGGGGTTGGCGGCACTTTCTTTTTGCATACGGGGTCCTGGCAATGGCCGGTTCTGCTTCCGGCAACCGCCATCGGACTGTTCAGCACTGGCGTGTTGAACCTCAACAACATCCGTGACATCGAGAGTGACAGGAAAATCGGGAAAAAGACCCTTCCGGTCCTGATGGGCCGTGAAAAAGCAGCCGTTTATCACCTGTCTCTTCTCACCACCGGATGGATCATGATCATGATGTGGACCGTCCTACATGCCCCCCAGACAAAAGGCTGGCTTCTTTTGCTGGTTTTACCTGTATTTATTAAAAATGCACTTACAGTTTTCCGGGAGGAATGGCCGGCACAAAAACTTGACAAAGAACTTCGTAATCTTTCTCTCGGCACCCTGCTTGTCGTATTGCTCTATGGTGTTCAACTGGTCATTTTCTGATATGCTCAAAGCTTCATACAAACCATACACGCTCCAATTCAAAACACCCGGGGGAACATCCCGGGGTGTGCTAAACGAGAAGAAAAGTTTCATTCTGTATGTTTGGGATGATGCCTCCCCTCACATCAAAGGAACGGGTGAATGTTCGCTGCTTCCGGGCCTGAGTCCGGACAACCATCCCGACCTGGAGGACAAAATCAAAGAAGTATGCGAAAACATAGCCCAATTGTCAAATCATTTTCATCATGCCCTTTCTGAGTGGCCCGCCCTCCGCTTTGCCGTGGAAACAGCCCTGAAAGACTTGAATGAAGGAGGAGAAAAGATCCTGTTCCCCTCACCTTTCACGGAAGGCATGGCAGGCATTCCGATCAACGGACTCATCTGGATGGGCTCACCCGCCGAAATGCATCAGCAGATAGAAGAAAAGCTGAACGCGGGCTTCCACTGCCTGAAGATGAAGATCGGGGCCATTCACTTTTCGGAGGAGCATCAAATTCTGGAAACCCTGAGAAAACGTTTTTCGCCTGATCGCCTCGAAATAAGGGTGGATGCCAATGGCGCTTTTTCCCCGCGTGAAGCACCCGCCATACTGGAAAAGCTTGCCCGGCTCCATATCCACTCCATCGAGCAACCCATTGCTGCCGGTCAATGGCAGGAGATGAAAACTTTGTGCCAAAACACCCCCATTCCCATAGCTTTGGATGAAGAACTGATCGGCATCCATGCCCGGCAGGAAAAAGAGAAGATGCTCGCAACCATCCGTCCTCAATACATCATCTTAAAACCAAGTCTGCTGGGCGGATTTCAGGCCACCTCCGAATGGATTGAAACGGCCCGGAAATACCAGGCTGGCTGGTGGAACACATCGGCCCTTGAAAGCAACATTGGTCTGAATGCCCTTGCCCAGTGGACCTTCACGCTTAAAAATCCCCTGCCCCAGGGACTGGGAACCGGCCAGGTATTTTCGAACAACATCGACACAGGACTGAATATGACTATCCGAAAAGGGGAATTGTGGATGAACAAATAGCCTGGAAGAGAAATGAGTCTGGATCACCATCAATATGACAAACTAAAAATCAACGACTCTCTTTTGGGACGTGATGAACTCCTTCAAAAGGCTGAACGGGTGAAAAACAATCCGGAGGCGCCTCAATGGGAAAAAGACCTGTTCCGCTTCATTGAAGAGTGGCTGGAACCATCAGAATATAT
>JBNJDH010000247.1:0-5087 GCA_051744695.1 Bacteroidota bacterium
TCGGAAAAGATGAAATTGAGCTGGTTCAGGGCGACAAATATCTTGAAGAAAATGGCATAAAAACAATTGACTTTTTAAAACTCGACCTCGAAGGGGCAGAATATGATGCGATAAAAGGATTTGAAAATAGCTTTAAGGAGAAAAGAATCAAAATGGTTCAATTTGAATATGGTTACATCAACATATCGACCAAAAAGTTGCTGATCGATTTTTACAATTTCTTTGAGGGTTACGGTTATCAGATTGGAAAGATCTTTCCCAAAAAAGTGGAATTCCGGAAATATAAGGCCAAGTATGAAGATTTTCTGGGTCCTAATTATATTGCGGTGGATAAAAACGAAAAGGAATTAATCGACCTTTTGCAACAAAAATAATCTCAGGAAAACCCACTCAAACGAAATAACTATATTTGTAAAGATTTTTAAGGTAAAAGGACTAAAGAATCTCCTATGGCAAGCAAAGCATCCGTAATCTTCACCACATATAACCAACCCGAATGGCTAAGAAAAGTATTGTGGGGATACGAATGCCAGACAGAGAAAGATTTTGAAATCGTCATTGCAGATGATGGCTCCGGGGAAGAAACAAAAAAAGTGATTGAAGATTTTCAGAACAACAGCAACCTAAATATCAATCATGTATGGCATCCTGACGAAGGATATCAAAAATGCCCGATTCTCAATAAAGCCATAATCGCCTCCAATTCAGACTATCTTATATTCACAGACGGAGATTGTATTCCTAAGAATGATTTTATTGAAGTACATCTTCGGTACGCAGAACCGGGATATTTTCTTTCGGGTGGCACAGTTCGTTTGCCCCTGTCTTTAAGTAAACAATTGACTCGTGAGGATATAACATTTCAAAAGGCCTTTTCATTAAAATGGTTATACAAAAATGGTTTAAAAAGAACCAATAAAAGCCTTAAGCTGGTAAAAAAGAACTGGTTTAACAAAACCATGAACAACCTTACCCCGACCAATGCTTCGTGGAATGGACACAACGCATCAGGGTGGCGTAAGGATATTTTTGCCATAAACGGATTCAATGAAGAGATGCAATATGGCGGACAGGACAGAGAATTTGGAGAACGTCTTTTAAATTATGGCATTAAATCAAAACAGATCAGATATTCTGCAGTTTGTATTCATCTAGAGCATGGAAGGCCATACAAAACGAAGGAGTCAATTAAAAAGAATCGTTTGATTAGAAAACTTGTTAAGAAACAGGGAATTATTAAGGCAAAAGAAGGAATTAACAACCATAAATAGTGCCCATCTATAAATGCAAAATTTACTTCCGGTCATGTGTCTGCCCTCGGCGCAATAGACTGGAGTCAGAAAATTTTTAATTTTTCCGGAAAATCGATTCCTTTCATACAACCAGAATTTTCAGCTTCCTTTATTGATCCGATCCTAACCTGATTAATTCATGAATAATCTATTACGATGCTCAACTACCGGCGAAATACAAGCGTCCTCATCAAATTTGATTTGAAAATAGTTCACTATTTCCTGCTTCAAATTTGTCTGCGGTTACTTGTATTTCTTGATATTTGAGCATCTCATGACGAAAATCCATGAATTAATCAGGCTAAAAAGAAAAGTCAGAATTCTATTTCACCCCCCTAATTATTGGTTCTGCTTTTTGTCCGGTTTTTAAAAAATATTTCTCCAAAACCAATAAAGATATCAATTCCTCCTGTTCCTGATTTTGAAATTGGTTTACGAATGCCCGGGCATTGCTGATTATTTTCTCTGCTTCCCCGGGGTTTTGAATAAAAAAATTAAGCTTTTCTTCGAGATCCGAGAAGTCGTCCCTGATTAAAACATAATGATGATCTGGTCGAAGCATCCCTTCCATAAACCATGTTTCATATTTCGGGCGGGGCATGACTGCTACTGAACGAGAAGACATGACCCACTTTAAATTCGAAGCCACGTCAATCCCTTCAAGGCATAGAATAAATTTATATTTCAATTGTTCATCAATGGACAATCGTTCTTTGTGCCATTCGGGGTTTTTTCCCCAATTATTGGTATAACCAACATTACATAAAGGATGCTCGTAAAATTGTTCTAAAAACCTTATCCGGGTTGGTTTTTTTTCATAAACATGCCCACGCCATACCAACTTATCTATTTTGTTTCTGAATACTCTTTCATCATGAACAAAGTTAAAGTGGCGGATTTTGTTTAAGTTCAACAACACGGAATTGGCATTATTTTGGTCAATTGGACGACTTTTTAAAAGAGAAGGAACATCAGGTACTTCAGTTATATCACCAGACCGGAGATTACATTTCAAATTTCTTCCGAACCACCGAAGGAACTTATAAGCATCAAAAAAATACGTTTTTTTATGATCTTTCAGGTGCAACCTTTTTATAGAAGAAGCTGCATCACCCAACGCTGCAGGATATGCTAATTTATTGTAATAATTGACCCGCAAAAAAATATAATCTTTATCATATTTTCGAATTGCCTTTAACCGATGCTTAAGCTGTTTTCTAAAAACCCAATCGGGCAAAAAGAGATAGCCGAAGTAGTTTTTCAAATAATAGAAAAACTTGATGTTTTTGTGCCTGAGGGAATAGATGGAGCGAATTAACGTTTGCATAACCGGCTACTAAAATCTGTACAATCAGAAGAATAACTCAGGTATTGAATCCATTTTTCACAAAAAAATCAAGGTTTTCAACCATCGTTTGTACACCAAAATTTTTCCCAACAAAATCCCGGGCATTATGCCCGATTTGCTTTGTTTCTTCCATGTTTTCGATGACATGCCGAAGCGTTTCTGAAAGCTCATGAGCAGCACCGGGAGAAACAGTAAAGCCATTAACCCCTTGCTTGATAAGTTCTGTTACTCCGTTAACATTGGTAGAAACAACCGGCAGACCGTGCGCCATAGCTTCCAGAAGGGAATTGGGCATGCCTTCATAGAGAGAAGAAAAAACAAAAATATCGGCATTTTTCAACAACGGATGTATGTCTTCGAAAAATCCCAAAAGAATAAAATTTTTCTCAATTCCATACCGTTTAATTTGCTCTTTGATCTCTGATTCAAGTTTTCCCTGCCCGGCCAGAAAAAAATATGCGTTGGGGTGATCTTTAATCACATCAGATGCCGCAGAAATAAGGAACTTAAATCCTTTTTGTTTGGCAAGTCTGCCGGTAGATAATATAATAATTGGATTCTTTTCTTCTTCAGAAAAAAATTGAGAATAATCAAACCCTTTTGAATCCGCGGGAGCAGTTTCCACTCCATTTGAAATCACCTGAATAAAATTTTTGTCAACAGGCAAAAAAGAATCATAATATTTTTTGATAGTATAAGTATTGGTAATAATGCCGTCGCTAAGCAATTTAATGGTCCATTTATACCACCAACTGTTTTTTAGAAGCTGCAAGCCCTGGCGGGAATAAACCTTGGCCCGGGAACCGATTAGCTTTAAAGCCAGAGCCCCTACACGCCAGTCTTTATTCTGACATCCGATGACAACATCTGGTTTGAATGATTTAAAGAAGTTGCAGAACTGGAAACAAGCAATGACATCAAAATCGGAATTCGCCCCAATCTCCTCAACCGGAATATTATGTTCCCGTGCTTTACGGGCAAGGCGGGATTCTTTTCTGCATATGGCCACAACGTCATGGCCCAAAGACATAAGCCCGCCGGCGGCCATGATCATCCATTTTTCACCGCCGCCCCACTTTTGTTTTCCAATAGAGTTGATCAATACAATTTTCATCAAGGGCTATAATGTTTTGTACCTGCGTTTTATTTCTGCCAGCACAAAGATAGCAGATTCAGATTAACAAGCGGGCTTAATTGTTTCAATAAAAGGTTCATTATTCTTGTCGTATGTTTTGCAGCTTTATTCTTTAAATACCTGTGCCATGACCATCCCGGGGGTAATATTCATCATGCAGGCAAAATCTCCGCGATGACAGGTCTTATTTCCGAAAACCGAGCAAGGCCGGCAATCCAGACCAATCTGAACAGCATCGTCAGGCGATTGGCCATAACCGTAAAACCCGGCATAAGGATGCGTGGCTCCCCAGATACTGACCACACGGGTCCCTGCCAGACTGGCCAGGTGCATATTGGCCGAATCCATGGAGATCATCACATCAAGTTGCGACATCAAGTGCAATTCATCTTTCATCTTCAATCGACCTGCAAAGGTATTTGCTTTTTTCAATTTTGAAGCCCAATCTTCCAGTTTTTCCTGCTCTTCGCCAGGCCCCCCAAACAAAATGAGGTTGATGTCACGCTCATCAAGAGACTCCAAAAGCGCCCACATTTTTTCTTCGGGCCACATTTTCCACTGATGCCGGGCGAAAGGAGCCACCCCAATGGTAAAGCCTGTTAATTCACCCCAAGGTTGAGAAGACGTGAGATCTGCATTGTTTCCGGAAGCATCTTCTGCTTTGGGTTGACCATACAATTGTTTCCCCGGAAAAGGACTCATTTCAAATGGAAAGCCTGCTTTCACGAAGGCATCCTGATACCTCGTAACTGTTGAAGAAAGGGGACTGAATTTCTTATTTTTCTTTCTGGTTAAGGCCCGTTTTTCTTTCCGCCCTTTGTCAACCCGGGTAATTCTGAACCCGGACATTTTAAACAAGGCCGTTAAAACATGCGTACGAAGCACACTGTGCAGATCAACCACGCCTTCCCAGGGGCCTTCGGATTTGAGTTCGCGGAACAACCGAAAAAGTCCGGGAAACCCCTTATGCCTGTTTTTTAAATCAACCGGGAAAAAGCGAACATTGGGAATGGGGTCAACCAAATCAGAAGCAAATGGTCGCGATACAAACCATACTTCATGATCGGGATAATGTTGCGAAAACGACCACAAGACCGGTACAGTCATGGCCACATCACCCAAAGCACTGAAACGAAAAACAAGGATCTTTTTCGCCAAAACTATTTTTTGTTTTTATATAACACAGGATTCAGAGCGGGATCGTTGTACATTTTCATTTGCTTGTAAGTTTTCATGTACTTTCGCCCGGCCTCAATATCGGCAATAAGCTGATCAATGGCAGAAGAGAGATCTTCGCACTGCTGAAGCAATA
>JBNJDH010000248.1:0-5067 GCA_051744695.1 Bacteroidota bacterium
TAAACGGATGAAGAACTGGCAAAAGCGATTTTCCGGATGTTGTTTTGCTGCATGGCATTTAACACAACCCGTGTTGCAGTGATGTTGTTGTCTATGTATGCCTGCGGGTCTTCAATGCTGGGTCTTACGCCTGCTTTCCCGGCCAGGTGAACCACAATGTCGGCACCCCGCGAAAATATCTCTGAGGTGTTTTTTTCATCGGTGAGGTCGGTCTCGTAGAATGTAAACAACCGGTGGTTGAGGAAATGATTCAGGTTGGCTTTCTTTATGGAGAGGTCGTAAAATGGATCGAAATTGTCAATGCCATACACCTCATGATCCTCCGCAAGCAGGGCTTCTGTCAGGTGTGACCCGATAAATCCGGCACAGCCGGTAACAATGATCTTGCACATATCTTTTCATGGTTTTTGATGATGCTATTTTAACTTATTTCTGAACCAATTTCAAGTCATGAAGGAACAGATCGGGAAATATATTTTGATATTCCCGGCAAACGCCTCTATTGAGTCAATAATTTATTAAATAGTGTTTGTCTATAAAGTCCAATTTCTTCGTTACGCCACTTTTGAAAACGCTCATTTACGAGAGTAAAATCCCTGATTTTCAAAAGTGGAAAGCCTTGAACTTGAACTTTATAGAGCAAACACCACAATTTATGGACAGGCACTAAATATTAGATGTCGGGTTTAATTTTCTATAACCCCATGTTTCCCATTAATTGAATATCTTTGTACCCTGATTTTAGGTATTGATTTCCGGTTGGTGATTTTCAAACCGGAAATCATCGCATTTTTTGAAAATTAATTATTCATGAAGCATATACGCAATTTCTGCATCATAGCCCATATTGATCATGGCAAAAGTACGCTTGCCGACCGTTTGCTTGAAAACACCAAAACGGTGACAGCGCGTGAACTGCAGGAACAGACCCTGGACAGCATGGATCTGGAACGGGAGCGTGGCATCACGATTAAGAGCCATGCCATTCAGATGAAATATCCCAGGGGGAATGAAGAGTTTACTCTTAATCTGATCGATACCCCCGGTCACGTGGATTTTTCCTATGAGGTTTCGCGTTCAATTAAGTCGAGCGAAGGGGCTTTGCTGATCGTGGATGCCACCCAGGGAATTCAGGCCCAGACCATCAGTAATCTTTATATGGCCGTTGATCACGATTTAACCATTATCCCGGTTCTTAACAAAATGGACATGGAAAATGCCATGGCCGAGGAGGTTGAAGATCAAATCATCGATCTTATAGGATGCGACCGTAGTGATATCATCCGGGCCAGCGGGAAAGAGGGGACAGGGATTGAAGAAATTTTAAATGCCATTGTCGACCGGATCGCACCGCCGGTGGGCGATCCTGAGGCCCCCCTTCAGGCACTGATCTTCGATTCGATCTATAATAATTTCCGGGGGATCATTGCCTATTTCAAAGTGGTGAATGGCGAAATCCGCAAGGGAGATAAGGTGAAGTTCGTGAACACGGGCAAAGAGTGTGAGGCTGATGAAATTGGCGTGCTCCGGCTGGGAATGGTTCCGCGGGATGTATTGAAGACCGGTGATGTGGGATATATGATCTCGGGAATCAAAACGAGTAAGGAAGTGCGTGTCGGCGATACGGTCACCCATACCAACCGGCCTTGTCCAAAAGCCATTCCCGGCTTTGAGGAGGTCAAACCCATGGTGTTTGCCGGAGTTTACCCCATCGATACCGATGATTATGAGGATTTGCGGGGGGCGATTGAGAAATTGCAGTTGAATGATGCATCGCTTACTTTTCAGCCCGAATCGTCAGTTGCTCTTGGATTCGGGTTTCGATGCGGATTTCTGGGAATGCTCCACATGGAAATACTTCAGGAGCGGCTGGACCGGGAATTTGATATGGATGTCATTACCACGGTTCCCAACGTCCCCTATTACGTTTACACAAAAACCGGTGAAGTGGTTGAGGTCCATAATCCTTCCGGCCTTCCGGAACCTACTCTGATCGAGTATGTAGAGGAACCGTTTATCCGTGCCCAGATCATTTCTCATTCCGACTATATCGGGACCATTATGTCACTTTGCCTGAATAAAAGGGGAGAGTTGATCAATCAGCATTATATCACCGCCGAACGGGTGGAGATTAGTTTTGATATGCCGCTGGCAGAGATCGTTTTTGATTTCTATGATAAACTCAAAAGTGTATCCCGCGGTTATGCATCGTTTGACTATTATACAACCGGATACAGAACATCCAAACTGGTTCGCCTCGATGTGTTGCTGAACGGTGAGCCTGTGGATGCCCTTTCCACCTTGACGCATGCAGACAATGCTTATACCCTGGGACGAAAAATGTGCGAAAAGCTGAAGGAACTGATTCCCCGTCAGCAATTTGATGTGGCCATACAGGCGGCCATCGGGGCAAAAATTATTGCCCGGGAAACGGTTAAAGCTTTGCGGAAAGATGTGACAGCCAAATGCTACGGGGGAGACATTTCACGTAAACGAAAATTGCTTGAAAAACAGAAAAAAGGAAAGAAGCGAATGAAGCAGGTGGGCAATGTGGAAGTGCCACAAAAAGCCTTCTTGTCTGTTCTTAAACTTGACTGATACGAGAGGGTGATTTCCTTTTTATAACAATACAAAAAAACCGGCCTCATGAAACAGGGCCGGTTTTTTTGTATCTGGTTTTGAAAATTTCAGGCACAAAATATACACCCGGACCGAAGTTTTGGAATTCCCTCCGGCCGGTTTTTTAAAAATTTGCTTGACCAAAGAAATTCAGAGAACGAGTTTGTATCCTTTTCCGTGGACATTGATGATCTCCACGTTAGGCTCGTCTTTCAGGTGTTTTCTTAACTTGGTGATGTAAACATCCATGCTGCGGGCATTGAAATAGTTGTCATCTACCCAGATGGTCTTAAGTGCAAAGTTCCGTTCCAATACTTTATTGGCGTTGTTGCACAAAAGTTTCAGCAGCTCCGATTCTTTGGTGGTAAGCTTGACTACTTTTTCGTCATCGATCAGTTGCTGCTTCTGGGTGTCAAACTTGTATTTCCCCAGCTGAAAAACTTCCTGGTTGGCAAGGCTGCCTTTGGTTCTGCGCAGAATGGCTTCGATGCGGAACAACAGCTCTTCCATGCTAAAGGGTTTGGCGATGTAATCGTCGGCCCCGATTTTAAAGCCCTGGAAGATGTCTTCTTTCATCGATTTGGCGGTCAGGAAAATAATGGGTACTTCAGTGTTTACCATTCTGATTTCCTTTGCCAGGGTAAAGCCGTCCTTTTTAGGCATCATGACATCAAAGATGCAAACATCATATTTTTTGTTCATGAATGCATCATAACCCTGCTCGCCATCAGGAACAAGATCGGTTTCGTAACCTTTGGCTTCGAGATATTCCCGAAGCAACATACCTAAGTTCTCATCGTCTTCGGTCAGGAGAATTTTATATTCTTTTTCCATTCCTTGGTGCTTTTAAAAGGTAAAAATATTTCAAATTTTGTGCCTTGATTGATTTCACTTTCTACATTGATGCTGCCGCCATGGTCTTCCACGATCTTTTTCACGTAAGCCAGCCCGAGACCAAATCCTTTTACGTTATGTATGTTACCTGTTGGTACGCGATAAAACTTCTCAAAGATACGTTTTAAATTGTCTTTTGAAATACCCAACCCATTATCTTGTATGGAAATAACGACCCCTTCGCCTTTGGGGCGGTTCCATGTCTTGACATGAAATATGGGTTTTCCTTTTCTGTATTTCAAAGCATTGTCGAGCAGATTGTGGATGACATTTGTGAAATGGACTTCATCCACATAAACTGTCGGGTTTTTGGCTTCCAGTTTTTCAATGATCTGGCCGTCTTTGTCTTCTACTTTGAGCTTAAAATTATTGGTCACCTTGCTTATTAGCTCGTTGATGTTGACTTTTTTAATCTTTAAACTCGAACTTCCCTTTTCAAAGATAGCCATTTGTAGGACTTTTTCAACCTGAAAACTGAGTCTTTTGCTTTCGTCTTGAATGACACCCGATATATGCTTCAGACTATCAGGGCTTTGTGTGACTGATATGTCTTTTAACATTTGTGATGCCAAAGATATTGTGGATATCGGCGTCTTGAATTCATGAGTCATATTGTTGATGAAATCGTTTTTGATTTCATCAAGACGCTTTTGCTTCACGATAATGACAATAGTGAGGATAGAAGCCAGTACCATGATAAGGGTGAATACCCCGCTGGGCAGGACCATGCCCATGGAATCCATGATGTAATTGGGGCGTTCGGGGAAATAGAGCTGGATGTGATTGGCTTTGGGGTGAAGATCGTTGGGAAAGAGGTATTTCTGATACATCACATTGGCCTCTTCCTCATCGAATCCTGTGGTTGAAATCACCCTGTTTCCCCGCGAGTCAACGATCGAGAACTCATACGGAAGTTCTATTCCCCGGTCTTCAAATTCTTTCAGCAAATAAACATCTACAAGCTCCCGGTCCACCCTTTCGCTGATGGGCACATCGTCGAAAAGGTCTTTGAGCAGTCTTTCCCGTTGTTCATCCATTTTATTGCGGAGTTGATGCTGGATGTTGCTGAATGCAGTGGATAAAGGATCCCTCCGCTCCGATTTGTTATTATAAACCATTGGAGTGGTTTCACGATATGAAAACACCAAAGAGTCTTGCTGATAAGTGGAGAATTCGGTATCCATTTGGGATCCCTGGATAAAAAAGTCGAAAGTAATATCTAGTTGGGGAACATCTTCTTTTTTGGTGGCTGATTTTCCGCTGTCTCCTGAAAAATACTTGTTTTCTTTTTGAAGATTATCGGGAAGTTTGTTGATGGGGTTTAATTTGAGCTGGGCCCCCAGTTTAGACGTTTCGTTCATTTCCAGGCGTGTAATCACCTGGTCCAGGGCTTGTCTGACCGTCTGATCAAAATGCTCTTCTTTGATGCGTGTTGCATTCTTGATCCACAGGGTCTGGATATATATCAGCCCCGAGAGTGTAAATGCAATAATTATGGTCAATACCCAAATGAATTTCCTGCTCATATTTACAAAAATAATGGGTTCAGTTTGA
>JBNJDH010000249.1:0-5060 GCA_051744695.1 Bacteroidota bacterium
GATGCCCTTGACGAAGGAGAGTTCGAAATTGAAGATCCATTTAACGGAACCATACATTTAAACTGGACAGGCAACCATATCATTGGTTTCTCAGGAGATAATGTGAAAGAACTTCGAGAGGAGCTTTTACAAAAAATGAAAGATGAACTTTGAGGGGGTATAACCCCGGGCCAATATTGTGAAAAACAATGGTTTCTGTGATAAAAGCCTCTGTCTATTCTCCCTGCTTTCTGTGAATTTCCCACAAATGCAAAGAGAGAAGACAGAGGTCACAGCAAGGGATTAATAATCCTTCAGCGTGTGCTTTCCGGGCTGTCTGCTTTTTGCCATATCTTCCCTGCGGTTTTTGATGGCAGAACTTGTTGATTACCATCGGATATGGGGATATTCCTTTTGTAAAATTTCCAGATTGGAATCAATAAGCCGGGATCTCTGTTTGGCACATAATTCAGTTCGCCCGGCATCTTCCGGTGTGTTCAGGGCATAATCTTTCAATTTTTCGATTGTGGTTGTGGCCACATGCATTCGGGTATCAGATGATGCATAATAAATGAAAACAGTGCCATCTTCGTCCTCAATCCAACCGTTGCAGAATGCCACATTTGATACATCGCCGGTTCTTTCATTTCCAAGGGGTTCAAGGAAATGGCCTGACGGTCTTTTGATGACTTTCCAGGGCTCGTTCAGGTCGGTGACAAAAATATAAAGCGTATAACGGAGGCCTGCAGCTGTGTGTCTTACGCCGTGGGCCAGATGAATCCAGCCTTTATCAGTCTTGATGGGGGGCGGTCCCTGTCCGTTTTTGACTTCTTTTACTGTATGATAAGCCCTTGGGTCGATCATGATCTCTTCCTCAATACAAGCATTTTCCATGCTTTTTGAAAAACCTGCACATATTCCACTATCTCCGGTATCGATGAATCCGGATTGCGGTCGCGTGTAGATCATGTATTGTCCGTTGACAAATTCCGGGTGCAATACGCAGTTTCGCTGCTGGACGGCATTGGAGGCAAGGTCAGGCAAACGTTCCCAGTTTTCCAGATCCCGTGTTCGTGCAATGCCGCATGAAGCCAGGGCGGCTGATGAATCATTGGGCTTTTCTTTATCTTTTCTTTCGGCACAGAAAAGACCATATATCCAGCCATCTTCATGATGTGTTAATCTGATGTCGTATACATTCATTTCCGGATCTTCCGTAACAGGCATGACAACGGGATGGTCGCGAAACCGCCACTGGTCGATCCCGTTAGTACTTTCAGCAATTGCGAAAAATGATTTGACATCAAAACCTTCGACACGAACCATCATGCAGTACGTGTCCCCCATTTTGATGGCTCCGGCATTAAATGTCGTGTTAATTCCCAATCGTGTCATCAAATGGGGATTGCTGTGGCGATTCAAATCATATCGCCAGAAAGGCGGTGTATGATCCCTGGTTAATATCGGGTAATAATACCTGTCGTAAATTCCGTTGCCGTCTTTTTTCTTGATGTTGGGCATAGATACCAGAGAATTGTATCTGGCAAACAGCTCGCTTACTTTGAAATCAAAATTCTTTTTGTCCATATTGTGTTTCCTGAATATTGAAAGACGAAGGTAAGGGAAAAGCCTGAGAATCCCTTTTTATCATTTGAATAATAATACTTCGGTTATTGGGTTTTGACTTGTGCCGGTTTAATGTTAACTTGAATCAATATTTTATGTACTTTTGAGTAAATCACTTTTTCGTGAATTAATGTTTCTCCACTTATGGTAAAAGATTCCCAATATGTAGAGTTGTCCAAAATCTTTAAAAGAAAAAAAACCGATCAGGATATTTTTCAGGAACTCATGTCCTTTAAAGTGACTGAGGTCCTGCTGGTCGCCACATATTATGACTCCTATTCAATTGTTCGGGAAGGTCGGTTTTTTGATAAAATTTTTGGTGAATATCTTCAGCTCAATCTTTTTTCGGCTCCCCGCATCACCAGTGTTGCAAGTTATGATGAGGCTTTAACGATGATTAAAGATCGCCGTTTCGATATGGTGATTCTTATGGCAGGCCTTGATAAGCAGATGCCCGTTTCGCTGAGTCGTGAGATCAAAACGCTTTATCCCGATTTGCCTGTTTTGCTAATGGTCAATAACAATGAGGACCTGAAGTATTTTGATGAACCTTCCTCGCCGGGGGGCACTATTGATAAGGTGTTTGTGTGGAATGGGGATTCCCGGGTTTTTTTGGCCATGATCAAGTATGTTGAAGACAGGGCCAACGTTGAAAATGATGTCCGGGTCGGGGATGTCAGGGTTATTCTTTTGGTGGAGGATTCTCAACGATATTACACGCGTTATCTGCCTTTGCTCTATTCCATTATCATGACTCAGACGCAGAACATTCTAACGGAAGAAACCACCGACCAGACGCATAAAATATTAAAAATGCGGGTAAGGCCCAAGGTCTTGCTTGTGAGTACTTACGAAGAGGCGGTGGAGATTGTTGACAAATATACAGACAATCTGATCTGCGTGATTTCCGATATGAAATATGCCCGAAACGGGGAGCCTGATGAGAATGCGGGTGTTGATCTGATCCGCTATGTAAAAAGCAAAACGATCCTTCCTACACTTCTGCAATCTTCCGATCCTGCCAATAAAACCAAAGCTGAAGAAGTGGGGGCAGATTTTATCGACAAGAATTCCGATACCCTGAGTATGGATATTTACAATTTTATCCACCAAAAACTGGGATTCGGCAATTTCGTGTTTACCAATTCGCGGGGGGTGAAACTGGCAACGGCCCGCAATTTGAAAGAATTTATCCGCTGTTTGAAGGAGGTACCCCCCGAGTCGTTGTTGTATCATGCCAAAAGAAACGGGATCTCAACCTGGTTGATGGCCCGTGGCGAAATATCTATTGCCAAGCGATTACGTCCTTATCGCATCGAAGATTTTGAAAGCACAACCAAACTGCGGCAGAAAATCCTTGAGGTTTTTGATGAAGCCCGGATGGAACGTTTGCGGGGGCGTGTTGTTCAGTTTGATCCTTCCATGGTGAAGATGGATCGTTTTGTCATGCGTATCGGCGATGGTTCTTTTGGGGGCAAAGGACGAGGACTTGCCTTTCTGAGCAATTTTATTGAAAATATTGATTTTGCATCATTGATCCCCGATCTGAATATAAAAATTCCGCCCACTACCATTGTCGGAGCCGGCGAATTTCCTGCTTTTCTTGAGAGGAATGGTCTTTACAAAAAAATATATGAGAACAGCAATTATGATGAAGTAAAAGAGCTGTTTATATCGGCCCGTCTGAGTAAGGAGGTGGAACGGCAGTTGCGACAATACGTGGAATGTATGGATGCTCCTTTGGCTGTCCGGTCTTCCGGATTATTTGAAGATAGCCTGTTGCAGCCGTTTGCCGGTGTGTTTTCTACTTACGTGTTGCCCAACAATCATCCGAATCCCGAAGTTCGCTTTAATCAGCTTGCTTCTGCCGTTAAGCTTGTCTATGCTTCAATTTTCAGTCCCACAGCCAGGTTGTATTTCGATGCCGTGCATTACAAAATTGAAGAGGAAAAAATGGCCGTCATTATCCAGAAGCTGATCGGGCAGAAAACGCACAACCGGTATTATCCTCACATCAGCGGAGTGGCTCAGTCCTTTAATTATTATCCTTTTTCGTATATGAAACCCGATGACGGATTTGCCGTGATTGGAGTGGGGCTTGGAAAATACATCGTAGGGGGAGAAAAAGCCTGGCGGTTTTGTCCCCGTTATCCCAAGCTGGAACATGGGGCATTGGGAGATCAGATCAAAGATTCGCAGGAATATTTTTATGCGTTGGATCTTGAAGACAATGAAGCAGACCTGCTTCAGGGGGGGGAGGATACATTCATCCGGAGGCTTCATGTTACCGAAGCTGAGGAAGACGGTAACCTTAAGCATTGCGCCCAGGTTTATGACCTCAATAACGATAGGTTGTGCAATGATTTTTCATTGAGAGGGCCCCGCGTTTTGAATTTTGCCGATATTATCAAATACGACTATGTTCCCCTGGCCGAGACCCTCGATATTTTGTTGCGGTATTTGCGGGAAGCCATGGGCGCTCCTGTCGAGATCGAATTTGCTCTGGATCTTGAAGAGTCTGATCAAAACGGGAATCCCACTTTATGGCTCTTGCAGATCAAACCTCTTATCCGGGTGGAAAACCACCTGGACGTGGATTTCAGCGAAGTTGAAGAAGATCGTGTAATCCTAAGGTCCGAAAAGGGGATGGGCAATGGCCGGCACACCCACATCCGCGATGTGGTCTATATGGATGTAAATAAGTTCGACCGGACCAAAACCCGGGATATGGCGCACGAAATTGCTGAGCTTAATAAGCAGATGGAGCAGGAAGGACGGGAATATGTACTTATTGGGCCCGGACGTTGGGGGACTCGTGACCCATCCACGGGAATTCCCGTGTACTGGTCGCAGATTTCGGGGGCAAGGATCATCGTGGAAATGGGGCTTCCGGGATTTCCCCTTGATCCGTCTTTGGGGTCACACTTTTTTCATAACGTAACATCCATGAATGTGGGGTATTTTTCAGTGCATCAAAATAACAATCATGAATTTGTTGATCTTTCTTTCCTGGAATCTCTTACTCCCCGTCAAAATACTGGGTATTTCAAGCATATAGAATTTGATCAGCCTTTGACGGTATTGATGGACGGAAAGAATCAGAAAGCAGTGGTGATGCACGGCGAAAAATGATTGGAAATCCAAATCCGGCATAAAAAAACCGGCATTGATTTTTGCCGGTTTTTTGGGTTTTTCTTTTTTCAATAGTCCGATAAACTTTTATCTAACAAAAATCCTAAGTTGTTTAAAATGTGATGTTTAGCTAATTTTGTTGGTTCTTTGGTTATGTCGCAAAAGAGAGCAATCTTTCTCTCCAGCTTTGAGCTTCGAGCTTTCAGCTATGTAAAACAAATTTACCAAATTCAAACACCTAACAGCCAGTTAGCTCTTAGGACAAAAGCCTCCGGCTTTTTTTAGCTAAAAGCTTCCAGCTACTCAAAATAATTGTCCCAAAT
>JBNJDH010000250.1:0-5058 GCA_051744695.1 Bacteroidota bacterium
GGCGATGTCCATTACTGGGGGGTTTGGCATGAGCTGCACCCATTCTCTGAGTTTGAAAAATACATCGGTCGCTTCATGAGCGAATACGGCTTTCAATCCTTCCCGGCATTCGAAACCGTCAAAGAATATACACTGCCTTCCGACAGGGACATAGAATCGGAGGTCATGGCAGCCCACCAGCGAAGCGGAATCGGAAATTTACGCATCCGGGAATACATGAGTTGGTATTATCCGGTGCCTGAAGATTTTGAGCAGTTTCTGTACATGAGTCAGGTGTTGCAGGCCGGCGCCATCAAATCAGCTATACAGGCCCACCGGGCCGCCATGCCCAAATGCATGGGATCGCTTTACTGGCAGCTCAATGACTGCTGGCCGGTGGCATCCTGGGCAAGCACTGACTACTATCGACGTTGGAAAGCGCTGCATTATGCTGCGCGGGAAGCCTTCGAACCGGTCATCGTGGTTCCGCGAGACCAGGAGGAAAAAGTCGTGGTGGATGTGGTATCGGACCGCCCTGAGTCCTTCGAAGCTACCCTGCAAATCCGGACACTGACTTTCACGGGGGAACACATACATTCTGAAGAAAAAACAGTCAATATTCACCCCAACACAAGTTCCCGGGTTTTTTCGGAAGAAATCCCGAAACTGACAGAGAATAATAAAAAAGAAAAAATTGTAACGGTTGTCAGCCTGATAGAAGGAAATACGCTCCTGCATTCGGACTTGTTGTACTACCTGCCACCGCGAGACCTCAATTTACCTGAGCATCCAGAAATTGAAATCGATATTTCCGAAAAAGAAGGTTCCGTCCAATTGGTTCTACAATCGGCCAAACTTGTAAAGAACCTGATGCTCTCTTTGCCTGAAGAAGGTGTTTTCTTTTCGGACAATTATTTCGATCTTTTACCCGGAGAAAAAAGAAAAATAAAATTAACCGGAGGCCCGGCAGTTGCTCATCTAAGAAAAAGCCTTGGTCTTCGCCATCTGATGACAAGCGGGTGAACTTATGGAAAACTCACAAGACAAAAACCACATCAATAGATCGCGGGAACATCTGGCCAATGAACGCACCTTCCTGGCGTGGACAAGAACCAGCATTGCGTTAATGGGTTTTGGCTTTGTCATTGTAAGGTTTGGTTTGTTTCTGAAACAAATGTCCTTAATGGTGGACGTGCCTGCTACAGCGCCGGAAGGATACTCTGGAGTGGTAGGGGTAATTATGGTGGCCCTGGGAACCGCAATCGCTGTTTTGGCTTTCATTCGCTATCACCGCATCCGGAAACAACTCAATTCGGAAAGTTACATTGATAATTCGCACCTTTCACTTATCCTGGCATGGATACTTTTCATCGGCGGCATCTCACTGACCATTTATTTATGGTCGGGACTAATGGGTTAGACCGTCTCTTTGTCACCTGCCTATTCTCCGGACCCCCCCGATGGCTCCTGCAGGGCTTCCCATATCATATCTTTAAGGACTGTGATTCCATCCTGCGTCACGGATGAAATAAACGCACAGGGGACATCAGGCAAATCCTTTTTCATCTCCTGCTTTAATTCCTCATCAATAAGATCGGATTTGGTCACGGCCAGTAATCGTTTTTTATCAAGCAATTCGGGATTGAACGATTTCAATTCATTGAGCAGCATACGATATTCGTTGTGAATATCATCACTGTCGGCAGGGACCATAAAAAGCAATACCGCATTTCTTTCAATATGCCGGAGAAATCGAAGCCCAAGCCCTTTCCCTTCATGGGCTCCTTCGATGATGCCGGGAATGTCGGCCATTACAAAAGAGCGGTTATCCCGGTAACTGACAATCCCCAGGTTGGGAACAAGCGTGGTGAAAGGATAATTGGCGATCTCAGGTTTGGCCGCACTGACAACAGACAGCAAGGTGGATTTGCCTGCATTGGGAAGCCCCACGAGTCCGACATCGGCGAGCACTTTCAGCTCGAGAACCACCGCCATTTCAGTTTCGGGCTCCCCGGGCTGGGCATAACGGGGTGTCTGATTGGTGGATGATTTGAAATGCACATTGCCGCGTCCACCCATTCCGCCTTTCAGGAGCACCTCTTCCTGCTCATGTTCGGTGATCTCAAAGAGCACTTCCCCCGTTTCGGCATCTTTTGCCACCGTGCCCAAAGGGACCTCAATGATCCGATCTTCACCAGAAGCGCCGGTCGACCGTTGTTTGCCTCCCGACTCTCCATGACCGGCAAAGATATGCCGATCATATCTTAGATGAAGCAAAGTCCAGCGGTTCCGGTTGCCACGGATAAAGATGTGTCCCCCGCGTCCGCCATCACCACCGTCAGGACCGCCCTTTGGCTCAGACTTTTCCCGCCGAAGGTGCCTGGATCCGGCTCCGCCACGGCCCGAACGGCAGAATATCTTCACATAATCAACAAAATTCGATCCCGACATGGTAGTGGTGTGGTTGGTTTCAATTCAAAAAAGTTTTGCCCTATCGTACTGAATCGATGGCTTCGCAAATGCGGCCGAAAATTTCATCAATATTACCCACGCCGTGGATGGGACGGTAAGTTCCCTCGTTTTTGTAGAAATCGATTACGGGAGCCGTCTGCTCTTCGTAAACCTTGATGCGCTTCTCGATGGTTTCCTGGTTATCGTCTGAACGACCCGACTCCTGACCACGTTTCAACAACCGGTCGATAAGCTCTTCGCGGGGCACCTCCAGGTTTAACATGACATTGACATCCTCACCACGGCGAAGCAACATTTCTTTAAGGGCGCTTGCCTGCTCCACTGTCCGCGGAAATCCGTCAAAAATGACCCCCTGCACATCGGTAAGCGACTCCAGCTTCTTTTCAAGCATCCCGATGATGACATCGTCGGGAACCAACTCCCCTTTATCGATGTAGGCTTTGGCATTCCGGCCAAGTTCGCTGCCTTCTTTCATCTCCTTACGGAGGATATCACCGGTGGAAATGTGTGCCAGTCCGTATTTCTCAATAATCTTCTCACTCTGGGTGCCTTTTCCCGAGCCGGGAGGGCCAAAAATAACAATGTTTAGCATAATTGTACGTTTTATTCTATAACAGTATAAATATCAGGAAGATTTCGCCCGTAACCGTTGTAATCCAGGCCATAACCTACAATGAACTCGTTGGGGATTCGCATTCCAATGTAATCAAGCTTCAATTCTCTTTGACAAGCTTCGGGTTTAAACAAAAGGGTGGCCACTTTTACATCGGAAGGTTTGTCGGCTTCCAACTGGTTAACAAGACCTTCCATGGTTGTTCCGGTGTCCACAATGTCTTCAAGCAAAACCACGGTTCGCCCTTTAATCTCTTCATTGAGTCCGATGAGTTTTTTCACTTGGCCGGTGCTATCGGTTCCCTGGTAGGAAGACAATTTCACGAAACTCACCTCGCAGGGAAAATCTAACAGTTTCATCAGATCGGCCGAAAACATAAAAGATCCGTTGAGTATACAAATCATGAGCGGGTTTTTGTCGCCCAATTCACGATTCATTTTTTCGGCCATCCTCCAGAGAGCTTTGGTAATATCACTGGCGGGGATGGAAAGGACAAATTCTTTGTCTAACAATTGGATGCGCTTCATCAGGAACCCTCGTTTAGCGAATTGTAAATTGCAAAAGTATAAAATTTTGAACAGACAAATGCTTTTTGCGTTAATGTTCGTAGTTTTGTAATCTAACCAGCATTATTCAAAAACCATAATGTCACTTATGAATCCAAAAGTTAGCATCATCATGGGCAGCACATCAGACCTCGATGTGATGGAGAAAGCTGCCAAAATTCTGGACGACTTCCAGATCCCCTTTGAGATCAATGCCTTATCGGCACACCGCACACCCGACCAGGTGACCGAATTTGCACGAGGGGCTTACGACAGGGGCATCAGGGTAATTATTGCCGGAGCCGGCGGGGCAGCGCATCTCCCGGGTGTTATCGCGTCTCTTGCTCCTGTTCCGGTCATAGGGGTCCCCATCAAAGCATCCATCTCTATCGACGGGTGGGACTCCATCTTGTCTATTCTGCAAATGCCTCCGGGCATCCCGGTTGCGACCGTGGGCCTCGACGGAGCTCAAAACGCAGGCATCCTGGCCGCTCAAATCCTGGCCACCGGGGATCCGGACACCTACAAAAAGGTCTGCGAATACAAAGACAACCTGGCCACCAAGATTGAAAAAGCCAATAATGATCTGGCTTCAGTGAAGTTTAAGCATAAAACCAATTAATTTTGGTAGCATCCTTAAAGCCCCCGGAGAGGGGCGATCGTATGGTAAAAAAAGATCCCCAAAAAACCAGAGCCACGGCAGTGGTGACCCTCTTTGCAAACTTAAATGTTTCTGTTATTGGGACACCCCTGCCGGGGCTTGGGTTGTTCATTTTTTGAGTTTCAATTACCTTACGGTCGCCCTTGCCAGGGCTTTACAGAAAAAATCGCCTTTTAAAACTACCGCCGAAAAAAATTGGGGAATCTAAAAATGCGCACTGTATTTTGAAAACCTCTCTCTCCGACATCCGAAACAATTACAAGAAAGCGGTCCTGCTGAAAGAGCATATGGACCATTCCCCTTTGGTGCAATTGCAACGATGGCTCGATGAAGCCATTCATGCAGAAGCATCGGAACCTACAGCCATGTCGCTGGCCACGGTAGATGCTGCCGGTCAACCCTCGCAACGGATCGTACTGCTCAAAGAGATATCTGATAAAGGAATTGTCTTCTTCACCAACTACCAAAGCCGGAAAGGGCAGCAGTTGGAATTGAATCCCCGGGGGGCCGCCAGTTTTTTCTGGGCTGCATTGGAAAGGCAGGTACGACTGGAAGGAATTATCAAAAAAATCTCTGACCAGGAATCAGACGAGTACTTCGCTACACGCCCCCGCGAAAGCCAAATTGGGGCATGGACTTCCCCTCAAAGTGAAGAGATCAGGGATAGGAATTTCCTGGAACGCCGGTATCAAAAACTGGAACAGGAATTTGAGGGAAAGACGGTTCCTCGACCTCCCCATTGGGGCGGCTATATATTGATTCCCCACTGGGCAGAATTCTGGCAGGGA
>JBNJDH010000251.1:0-5042 GCA_051744695.1 Bacteroidota bacterium
TTGGGGGAATTTATGAAGGAAACGATGAAGGTCGTTATGCGGAATGGATCCAGGCGAACCAGCAAATTCCGAAGTCAGATTACATGAAGTTGATTGATAACTGGACGCCCAATAATTTTGATGCGGATAAGATTGTAACCCTGGCTAAAAAAGCAGGGATGAAGTATTTGGTGATTACAACAAAGCACCACGAGGGATTTTGCTTGTGGCCTTCGGATTATACGGAATACGACATCGCCAATACCCCCATGAAAGGGCGCGATTTTATTCAGGAGTTATCTGATGCCTGCAAAAGACATGGTATTCGTTTCGGGACCTATTACAGCATTATCGACTGGAACCATCCGTCGCATGATATTCCTGATGCCGATGCAAAAAATGTTACACGGGAACGCTGGCAAAATCCTCAACTCCACGATGGTAAAAAAGAGGCGTACGTGCAGTACATGAAAAACCAGATTAAGGAATTGATTGAAAAGTATGATACGGAGATCCTTTGGTTCGATGGCGATTGGGCTGATTACTGGACGATGGAGGACGGTAAGGATTTGTATCAGTATATACGTGAACTGAAACCTGATATCACTATCAATAACCGGGTGGCAAAACGCGAAAAATTTAAAAAGGATTTTGGCACTCCCGAACAATTTCATCCCGATGAAACGCTTGACTATTATTGGGAAGCTTGTTACACCATGAACGATTCATGGGGATTCAAAAAAAAGGACACAGACTGGAAAAGCCCGGGAGTAGTTTACAAAAAATTGCAGGACATTCATGGCAAAGGCGGAAATTTCCTACTCAATGTGGGGCCCGATGGAAATGGAGAAATACCCAAAGCTTCTGTGGATATTTTGTTGGAGGTAGGTAAAATGCTGCGGGAAAATAAGTGAAAGAATGAAAAAAGAATAACGTCCGTTTTCCTGATGTTACCATCCAGATGGAAAACATCAATGTCCGTAAATTTACATTGGCCTGTTGGTTGGACTTAGCGGCTATGCCATCGGTTATGACATCTTTGAAGGAAATGCCTATGAAGGTAATACATTGATCCCTTTTTTTGAGAAAATGAGCAGGAAGTTCAATCTGAACAAACCTGTTGTTATTGCTGATTCAGGCTTGCTATCAAAAAGCAACATAACAGCCCTTGAAGAAAACGGTTATGAATATATCCTCGGTGCCCGGATAAAGTATGTCCTTGTAGTTGCTCATCGGGGGGACTGGCGTAATGCGCCTGAGAACTCTCTTCTGGCCATTGATAATTGTATTAAAATGGGCGTGGATATTGTGGAAATAGATGTCCGGATGACAAAAGATTCAGTGCTTGTTTTAATGCATGATAAAACCATTGACCGAACAACTTCCGGTAAGGGAAAAGTATCTGATTGGACTTTAGATTCATTGAAGAGTTTAGGTTTAAGAAATGAGGCAAACTGCATTACCCAAAGAAAAATTCCAACCTTAGAGGAAGCCATGTTGGCAGCCAGAGGAAAAATTCTGGTCAATGTGGATAAAGCTCACGATTATCTTGATGAAGTATATCAGGTTCTTAAAAAAACAGAAACCGTTAATCAGGCTATTTTGAAAGGACCAAACAATATTGATGAAGTACGGAGGAAATACGGCACTTTATTAAATGAGATAATTTATATGCCTGTTATTTTTGAGAAAACGCCCAATCTAAAGGACTTTGTTGACGATTTCATGACGGAATATCATCCAGTTGCATTCGAAGTTATTTATAGTAGTACCGATTCTCCTAATTTTGAAATAATAAACTATATCAAGCAACAAAATAGCAGGATTTGGGTCAACACCTTATGGGAATCGCTTTGCGCTGGTCGTGACGATGACCGGGCATTAGAAGATCCGGACGGTTCCTGGGGGTGGGTAATCGAGCATGGCGCAAACATCATTCAAACCGATCGTCCTGCACTTTTGCTGGAGTATCTAAAGGAAAAGGGATTGCACGAGTGATTTTTGAAACCTTCACTTAAAACAGAAAAAGGCTATAAATATATTTTGAAACTCTGTTTCGGGGTCAAGAAGTGCAAAGTTATTTCCGTTTTTAACAAAAAACCTTGCACTTCCACAAATGAAACACTGGCATAATGTTCTAACAATAAGCGTAATGTTCATTTTTCAGCAGCTAAATAACAATAGATCGCTAGGTTTTTATCAGTTAATTATTACTTCATCGGCAAAAATCCAGGCTGGCGAACCTGCAGCGTTATGCCAGGACGGGGCTGTTGACCTGTTTTTTGCAACTACTTTTATGTACCGGGCTTTAACAGGTTTGAAGGTGCTGGTAAAATATGCTATATCGTTTCTTTTGCTTTCGATGGAAAGCGGCCTGGGGCTGGTAACTTTTTCAATTTTCCTGAACGAATTCAAATCAGTTGAAAAGAAGTAAGTCACATTTTCGGGAAAGAAAACGATGTGATTGGTTAACTGCAAGAATGCTGTGGAAATGGTATCGATTTCCATTTTCTGTTCCAAATCGATTATAGCTTCCAGGTTATTCCCTTCGAAACCGAGCCAGTTGGCATAAAAATTACTGCCTCCGAAAGCGCCGTCAGTTAAGGTCTGCGGATCTTCTCCGGCATATTTTTTTGGTTTTGTGTTCAAGGTAACTTTTTTGTTGGTTGCCACATTGGGTAGTGCAGCCCGTTGTAAAGTTTTTTCAAACTGTGTCAGGTATTCCTCCACTGTGTAACCCATTTCGTTCATCATGGTGATGTTGGCTTTTTGACAAGTTTCCTTAAACCGTTCAATTATCCGGTTTACTTCATCCGAGACCTTTCCGTTTTCCAAAAGCTGAAAATCAGGTGACATGCCATTTCTGGCCATTTCCAGCATAGCATAATCGGTACTCAGGCGGGCAGTTTTTACTCTTTGCAAAACTTCAGGTTTATTTTCAACTGCTTTTTCTGCATCATTAAAGAAAGCATTGTATTTTTTCAGTAGTTCGGGACTTAAATACGAGTCAAAAGCCTGGGCCGGATCACCATACAAAAAAAGAAAAAAGGTCGAGTCTTTTTGAAGTTCCTGGTGAATCAAATCGATGTATTTTTCAACAAAAACGCCGGCTTCTTCATAATAACCATTAACGAAATCTGTAATAATTTCATCGGCATCCAAATCAGGGTTCCACAACAATTTTGCGGTAAGGTACGAGCGCAGTTCGAATAGTTCGCTGGGTTGGTTGCTGTGTTGCTCAAAAACCCAGGTTGCATGATTGTCGCGGAAAAAACGGATATTGGGTTGCAGCGTATGAATGTTGGGAAACGGGGCCAGAAAATTGGTGAATTGTGTTGTGTAATCCCAAATCCTGATGTTGTCAGTCATTTCCTTCCAGCCCATTAAATCTTCCGCAAAATCACTGCATTTTTCTTCAATAGGTGCACTGCGGTCGCATTCAATTGAACAAAGCGTTATAAGTACATTTTCGGCAGGTTTTGTTTTTGAAGGACGGCGTGTATATTGATAGGCAAGTGTGGAAATGATTTTATCGGGGAAATTTTCGGCAACGGCATTTACAAAACGAATCATTGTCCCGCTGGCAGACCCCTCTTCCTCATCAATTGCCCGGCAGTCGTCACACTGGCAATAAAGGGTGTTGTCATCCTGACTAACCGATAATACATCTGCTTCAGGGTATCTGCTGAACCATGCTGCTACTGAATCGGTAATGTGTTGAAGAACCTCATCATTGGTAAGGCAGAGCTGAGTATGCTGCCGTTTTCCGTTACGTAAAGCATAATATTCAGGATGGGTTTCAAGGAATTCTTTTGCCGGTAAAAAACGGTTAAAAGTGTGTACTCTTGCCTCGGGTACGTACCCCGGAAATGCTTCGTGCGTTACCTTCATTTTATCCGCAAAATCCGGATTATCATAAAACAAACGGGAATGCACCGTACGTGTGGTTATTTCGGGTGTGTAGATATAATCTAAAGAATTTTGAAGTGAAATTGTTTTTGTCTTCGGGATTTTTTCAACTGT
Source organism: Bacteroidota bacterium (assembly GCA_051744695.1). Classification (GTDB taxonomy): domain Bacteria; phylum Bacteroidota; class Bacteroidia; order Bacteroidales; family Marinilabiliaceae; genus Marinilabilia. The sequence continues at coordinate 4,003 of JBNJDH010000251.1, forward strand.
TGGCGAATACCATTTGCAGCCTGTGTGTTTTTCCAGAAATTCATAAACTGCAACCAAAACACTTTGGGAACTGCCACCAGTAATGATAATGTTTTCTCCTTCAGTTTTTATCATCACGGTCTGAGGCGATGGAGCATCGCCGTTTTTCCCGCCAATAAAAATCTTTTTCTTTTTTGAATCCGCTTTTGTTTCGCTGGTAATGGGAATTTGCACGTCCGAAATTTTTTCAAGGGTTGATTGAAACTCACGGGCGGCCCTGTCAATAGTTTCCCCGGCATATTCAGGTACAATTATCTCGTAGTCTGATTGATTGTTTTTTACAATGGTAATGTTGCCCTGGGTACAGGCAAACAAACTTGCCATAATTACAATTAAGAATGATTTTGTTTGCAACATGTTTTTCCCGTTATAGTTATTCACAATACTTCGTTGAAGTTTCACAGAGGCCCGATAATAAGGGAATCAGGGCCTGCCTCACTCCTCTTCCCTGATAATCAAGGCTCTGCGACTTTGCGTTTAGCCTTTTTTTAACGGACCTTTGATTCTGAGTCTAATATTAATTCTTCTTGCAATAAAATGAAATTGAAACACTACTGTCCGGGGAATTTATGTAAATAGTGGCAGATTGCTAATCAGGAGGTAGAGTGATGGGATGGGGTCGGTTTCCGGCGAAGCCGAAAACCGACCCCATCCCATCCTATAATCCCACTGCATCCCCGTCATTGCGGACGAAGTGAAGCAATCTCTATTTGTTTTACCGGACACCAGTGAAATTGAAACAGAGATTAACTATTTTATTTCAGGTACTCATCATTGTGATGAATTATATGTTTATACAAGTTTAAAACGATTCTAATGAATATAGCTCTGGGGAATATGGATTTTTAATTATTTTTATCCATCTAAAATACCATATAATCAGAAAATAAAAAAATTCTTTGATGAAGTTTTCCATTTATCTCCCCCTGGCGTTACTATTCCTTTTGGTCACTGCCTGTCAATCCAACTCAGATGAGTATTTTACTCAAACGGCCAAAATT
>JBNJDH010000252.1:0-5032 GCA_051744695.1 Bacteroidota bacterium
CAACCCTCCTTCCCATACACGATCAGGAACGCAAAATTTCAACCGCTCAATTTATTAAAAATCTATAAACTTCAAAATGACAGGAATTGGAAACCAGCAACTTTTTGACGGGGGCATAAGATGGAAAGTTGACAATGGAGTGGAAGAAAAAATATCCGGAAACGCCATTATAACCCGTCCCGGGAGATTTCAACCTGTCCCGGAAAGTTTTTTCGCGTCCCGGGAAATTTTGATCTGCTCCCGGGCCCCCGGGACGGGTCAAAACTTCCCGGGAAAGCGATTTTTTTCCCGGGAACAAGATTTTTTCTTCCGGGACGCAAAATTTTTTCCCGGGAGCGGGTTTTCAAGTCCCGGGACGCAGATTTTTTTGTTAAAATCCGGTTAAAAGTTCCCGGGACGCAGATTTTTTAATTAAAAAGGGGTTCAAATGTCCCGGGACGGCATTTTTATTCCCGGGACGGGTAAAAATTTCCCGGGACCTGTAAAACCTAATGGCAAAGCCAGAACCAAACAAGTTAAATTAAATGAGAATTAGCCAAATTAGCTAATTGCTTCGCAATTATTTTTTTGTCCACGAATTACACGAATTTTGGTCGCACTTGAAGTGCGACATTAAACGGCGAAGCCGTTAAGACGCACCTTTGGTGCGGCTAAAATTCGTGTAATTCGTGAAATTCGTGGACCCAAAACCATAAATGGCGCAGCCATTTAATAATAATCCCATAGAAAAGATTTTGCCCAAAAAACCACGAATATTTGGAGTAAGAAACCAATTGAGGGCTTCACTGAAAGTGAAACCCTCAATTTAAAAGGAATCAATTTTTTTAATTCTCCCCTTTCGAGCGTTTGATCATATCCACGAAATCGTCGAACAGGAATTCGGTATCGGTAGGGCCACTGCTGGCTTCGGGGTGAAACTGGGTTGAAAAGAAGGGTTTCGATTTATGCCGGAGGCCTTCATTGGTTTCGTCGTTGATATTGACGAAGAGAGGCTCCCACTCTTCTCCCAATGATTCGGTATCAAGCACATAGCCATGGTTCTGGCTGGTGATGTAGCAGGTTTCTGTCCCCACTTTAATAACGGGGTGATTATGGGCGCGATGGCCGTATTTCAACTTGTGGGTGGAACCTCCGGCGGCGGTACCCATGAGCTGATTTCCCAGGCAGATGCCAAAAATGGGTTTGTCACCACTCAACGCTTTCCGTATATTTTCAATGGTGGCCTCACACATTTGCGGGTCTCCGGGACCATTGGCCAGCATAATGCCATCAAAATCATCATTGTTGAAATCGTAATCCCAGGGCAAAAGGGTTACCGTGGTATCTCGCTGAAGCAGGCAGCGAATGATATTGTATTTCCCGCCGGTATCAACCAGTCCGATCTTGTACTTTCCGTTTCCGTAAGTACGTTTTTCCTGAGTACTGACACGAGCTACCAGGTTTTCTTTATTGGGATCATAAAAATCGATTTTATCACCGTCGATCTCAATTTTTCCCAACATGGTCCCTTTTTCCCGCAGAATTTTGGTCAAAGCCCGGGTATCGATCCCGAAAATGCCGGGCACTTTATTCTGCTTAAGCCATTCGCCCAGGCTTGTGCTGGCATTCCAATGGCTATATTCAAAAGAATAATCCGAAATCACGAATCCCGAAACGTGAATGCGGTCAGACTCGAAAAAACTTGGAATTCCGTTTTCCTGATCATCATTGGGAACCCCGTAATTGCCCACCAGGGGATAAGTAGACACCAAAATCTGACCTTCGTACGAAGGATCGGTCAGGCTTTCGGGGTAACCGGTCATAGCGGTATTGAAGACCACCTCCCCAGCTACAGAGGCATGATGTCCAAAGGATTTTCCTTTAAAAACGGTCCCGTCTTCCAGAACCAGTTTGATTGGCTTAAAATCAGGCATACTTCTTTCTTAATAATTTAACACGTCGTCCACTTTACAGACGGGTATAGATTTTTCCATTCCGAAAAAAATGCATTTACCAGTCGACCGGTAAATGCATTCAAAGAACGTTTCGGGGGTACAAAATTAGGAAAATATTTGCATAAAAACACCCCGAATGATTATACATTTTGAATATTTATTGCATTTTCCGAATAAATATTCAAAAATTTCGTCACCGTTTATCAAGGGGAGTATATTCAACTCTTGGACAGACGGCTTTGTATGCAGGACGAATAATCCGCCGGCTGGAACAGGTCACCTCTTCAATGCGGTGGGCACACCACCCGGCAATACGGGCTACTGCAAAAATTGGTGTGTATATTTCCCTGGGAATATCCAGAAACTCATACACCAATCCTGAATAAAAATCCACGTTGGCACAAACCACCTTCGCGTTGGAGCCTTTAAATTTATAAAAGGTTTCAGGGGCCAGCCTTTCAATCAGGGCATACAATTTAAACTCGGCCTCACGCCCCTTTTCTTTGGCCAGTTCTTCAGCTTTTTCTTTGAGCAATACAGCCCGTGGGTCGGAAAGGGTGTAAATGGCATGTCCAATGCCATAAATCTTTCCACTTCCGTCATGGGCCTTTTTATTCAGGATCTTTTCGAGATAAGCGCCAACCTCATCTTCATCCTCCCAGTTTTGGACATTTTCTTTAATGTTCTCCATCATATCGATCACTTTCAGGTTGGCTCCTCCGTGAAGCCCCCCCTTAAGAGATCCCAGGGCCGCCGATATGGCTGAGTAGGTATCGGTCTGTGCCGAACTGACCACCCGCGTGGTAAAAGAAGAGTTATTTCCTCCCCCGTGTTCGGCATGAATAACCAATGAAAGATCAAGCAAATCGGCCTCAAGCTGAGTATATTTTTTCCCTTTGAGCATGTAGAGGAAATTTTCTGCCGAGCTCAATTCGGGTTGCGGATGCCTGATAATCAATGACTTTCTTTGATAAGAATGCCGCATTCCGAAATAGGAGTATGCCACGATAACAGGGAATTTAGCAATCAGACTAATGGATTGTTTCAGAAGGTTTTCGGCCGAATAATCTTCGGCATCTTCATCCCCGGTATAAAGCCCCAGAACGGAGCGGGCCAGCATATTCATCACCGAGCGGCCCCGCAATGAAAGGATCATGCTTTTTGAAAAAAACGGGGGAAGCTCACGCTCTTCGGAGAGCATGCCTTTTAACTCTTCGAGTTGTTGTTTAGATGGAAGTTTCCCCGAGAGCAAAAGATAAACCGCTTCTTCGTAGCCATGGCGTCCATCCTGCAGAAATCCGCGGCAAAGGTCTTTCAGTTCAATGCCACGATAAAACAACTTCCCGTGAGCAGGAATAATATTGCCTTGTTCATCCTTATCATATCCCACAACGTCGCCAATGTTCGTGAGACCAACCAACACCCCCGAAAAGTCTGCATTTCGAAGTCCCCTCTTTACATTATACCTGGGATAAAGGTCTTTGTCAATGTCACACGACTGAACAGCGGATTTTGCCAGATCTTTCAAAAAAGCCATATAATCGGTTTTTATTGTTTGTTATTCCGTTAATTCCTTTACAGCCTGGTTGACCCTGTCAAATGAAAACGCCCGGATTATGGTTTCCATTTTTTCTTTGATCTCCCGGTTGCAAAGATTTCCAATACTCCCCTCGTGCGTATGCCGGATATCGGATGTTTCCGGCGCAAATTTGCCTGCTTCGATCTGTTGTCCGACCTGCCGGTAGGCTTCCCGAAATGGGACACCTTGCAGAACGAGGCGGTTCACTTCTTCCACACTAAAGGCATATTTATACATTTCGTCTTTCATGATATCCCGACGAATTTCCATATTCTCCACCGCAAGTTTCATCAGGTCCAAACAACTGAGCAACTCATCAAAAGCCGGCAGAAAAATCTCTTTGATCACCTGCAGGTCCCGGAAATAACCGGATGGCAAATTGCCTGTAATCATGGCGATTTGGCCGGGAATGTCGGTCAAATGATTGCAACGGGCCCGCAATAGCTCAAACACATCGGGGTTTTTCTTATGCGGCATAATGCTCGAGCCGGTGGTAAAATTATCGGGCAGCGATACAAAACCAAAATTCTGGCTCATGTACATGCATGCATCCATGGCCAGTTTGGACAGGGTCGATGCAACTGAAGACAGCCCCATACCCACCGATCGCTCCATTTTACCCCGGCCCATCTGGGCATAAACCACATTGTAACTAAGATCATCAAATCCCAGCAAACGGGTGGTCATTCCGCGATCGAGCGGAAAAGAGTTGCCATACCCGGCAGCAGCTCCAAGGGGATTTTGGTTGGTAATGCGCCAGGCCGACAGCATCATCTGCATGTCGTCAACAAGACTTTCAGCATAAGCGCCGAACCACAATCCAAACGAAGAAGGCATCGCCACCTGAAGGTGTGTATAGCCCGGCAAAAGATCGTCTTTATGCGCCTCACTCTTCTTCTGAAGGGCATCGAAAAGCGATTCAGCAGATTGTACAATCTCCATGATCTTCTCGCGGGCAAACAATTTCAGATCCAGCAACACCTGATCGTTCCGGGAGCGACCACTGTGCACTTTTTTTCCGGTATCACCCAGTTGGCGGGTCAACTCCATCTCCACCTGAGAATGTACATCTTCAACCCCTTCTTCAATTTCAAACTGCCCTTTGCGTGCCTTTTGATACAATTTTTTCAGCTCAGGCATCAAGGTTTCCAGTTCGCTTTTCTTCAAAAGCCCTACTTCGGCCAACATAGACGAATGGGCCATGGTTCCCATCACATCGAAAGGCGCCAGGTAAAGGTCCAGTTCCCGATCCCTTCCGATGGTAAAAGACTCTATTTTTTTATCTGTATTGATTCCTTTGTCCCAAAGCTTCATAGCAAAATTCAAATCGTTGCAAGCCCGCTCCAATAAAACTTTTCAGCAATAACCCGGAGCAAGTTTGTTCTATTGTCTTTTAAAGTTTATTTCTACATAAATAATCACCGAAGTCGATATTTATGCAAAAAGCAGCACCACAAAAATAACCTAATATTTGAGAAATATCAGTTTTTGCAAAAGAGAATATGAGCCTGTGATTCTA
>JBNJDH010000253.1:0-5027 GCA_051744695.1 Bacteroidota bacterium
GGCAAAGCCGAAAACCGACCCCATCCCATCCTATAATCCCACTGCATCCCAGTCATTGCGAACGAAGTGAAGCAATCTCTATTTGTTTTACCGGACACCAGTGATTTTGAGACTGCAAAAGTATTGAATAATTGGAAAAATTTCCAATTACTTATTTCAACCTACTTATTTTTTAAAAATGATTTTCCCAAAAGAATTGATCCATGGCCGGCTGATTAAGCGGTATAAACGCTTCCTTGCTGATGTGCAGTTGGATGACGGAACAGAAGTGACGGCTCACTGTACCAACAGCGGTTCCATGAAAAGCTGCATTGAAGAAGGGGCGGAAGTTTATCTGTCACCAGCAGATGATCCCAAACGCAAAACCCAATATACCTGGGAAATGATCCGCATCAATGGCAGCTGGGTGGGCATTCATACCATGCGGCCCAACCAACTCGCCCTTGAAGCGCTTCGCAATGATGAAATCCCCGGGCTTACAGGATACACCCATGTGGTGCCGGAAGTGAAAATTCATGACAGCCGCCTTGATATTATGGCTGAAAATGAGAAGGAAATGTGTTTTCTGGAAGTAAAGAATGTAACTCTTAAAGAGGGGCATTATGCGTTGTTTCCTGATGCCGTTACTTCCCGTGGGAAGAAACACCTGGAAACCCTTGTTCGCATTCGGGGGGAAGGATATCGTGCTGTGATGCTTTATGTCATTCAGCGTATGGATGTGGATGCATTCGGGCCTGCCCGGGATATCGATCCAGCTTATTCAGATGCCCTGGAACGAGCCGTTAATCAGGGTGTTGAGGTTTTTCCTCTCCAGGCTGAAGTTTCTCCCCATGGTATTGTGATTCAAAAGGTTCTTCCATTTACAATAGTTCGTTAAACTTTTTCAAAAACTTGATTTTTAGTTGTTAAAAAAATGCGCATTGTTTTTGCTAAGATGCAGATTATTAATGTTATACGATTTATCTTAAATCTTATATTTCAATAGAACATTAGATTTTTAGATGTAAGATTTAAGATGAGTCGTATAACGCTGATATACTGTGATTTAACCTGATAAACGCTATGATTTTAAACAATTGAATTACAAGGCATTACAAAGGTTTAACAGAGTATTGATATCTAAAAATCTAACGATCTATTGATTTAGCCTTCATCCAGATATCTTTTAGTCAAGCCCTCATAGGCATCAATCCGGCGGTCGCGGAAGAATGGCCAGATCCGGCGAATGTTTTCCGATTGTTGTAAGTCGATGTCAACAATCAGGTTGCTTTCTTCGTTTGCCGGGGCTTCCACGAGTATTTCACCCTGCGGGCCGGCTACAAAACTGCTTCCCCAAAATTGAATGCCGCCCGTTGCGTCTGACGGATCGGGTTCGTGGCCGGTTCGATTGGCCGAGACAAGGGGAAGCCCGTTGGATACTGCATGAGCCCTCTGGGTAATTTGCCATGCTTCCTTCTGACGTTTTTGTTCTTCCGGGGTGTCAGTTGATTCCCATCCGATGGCTGTCGGGTAAATAAGCAAATCAGCACCTTGCATGGCCATTAAGCGGGCAGCTTCCGGATACCATTGGTCCCAGCATATCAGTACCCCCAACCGGCCCAGGCTGGTGTCGATGGGTTGAAACCCCAGGTCGCCGGGAGTGAAATAAAATTTTTCATAGTAGGCCGGGTCGTCCGGAATGTGCATTTTTCGGTATTTACCGGCCATGATTCCGTCACGCTCCATAACCACCGCTGTGTTGTGATAGAGGCCGGGTGCCCTTTTCTCAAAAAGGGAGGTGACAATCACCACACCCAGCTCTTTGGCCAGTTCTCCGAAACGTTGTGTAGATGGGCCGGGAATGGATTCGGCAAGGTTGAAATTATGCGGATCTTCGGTTTGACAAAAATAGAGGCTATTATGAAGCTCCTGCATGACCACAAGTTCCACGCCTTTACCCGCCAGGGTGCGGATGTTTTTCTCCAGACGGTTGATGTTGTCTTGTGTGTTTCCCGTATTGCTTTGCTGAATAATTCCTGTTCGGAGCATGGTTCTCTTTTTTTTGTGTTTTCAATAACAATCAATGTCGATCAAATGGCACTTTCTTCGGAAACTAATGATCCCGCTTCATTGTTCAATACCCCTTCAGGCAATTGCATGGTGACGCAATGAAGCGATCCGTTTTGAAGGATCAAAGGCCGGCAGTCGATGCCAATAATTTCCCGGTCCGGGAAAATGGATTGAAGGAGGTTTTTGGCTTCTTCGTCCTTTTCGGAATTGTAAAAAGGTAAAAGGACGGCCCCATTAATGATGAGAAAATTGGCGTAAGTAGCCGGAAGTCTTTGACCGTTTTCCCATACCGGATCGGCCATGGGCAACGGGATGAGTTGATAGGGATGCCCGTCGGGTTTTTTCAGATTTTTCAGTTGTTCTTCCATGGCTGCAAGCGAAGGATAATGCACGTCTTCAGGATTTGTACACTTTACATAAGCAATGGTTTCAGTGTTGCAAAATCTGGCCAGCGTATCGATGTGGCTGTCGGTATCGTCTCCAATCAGGTGCCCGTGATCAATCCAGAGTATCCTTGTGGCTGCGAGCCGGGATTTCAGTTCTTGTTCGAGCTGCATTTGTGCATATCCCCCGTTGCGGTTGGGGGAAAGAAGACAATGCCCCGTAGTCAGAATGGTGCCTTGTCCGTCGGATTCCAAACTTCCTCCTTCCAGAACAAAATCCAGGTGGTTTTCATAGGTGATGGGTTTACTGAAATATTGTTTTTGAAAAAGATATCCGGTGATCAGGTTATCCTTGTCAGCTGCATATTTCAGTCCCCACCCGTTGAATTTAAAGTCTGCAAGGATCAACCGGTTTTCTTCTTTAATGAATAAAGGCCCAAAATCCCTGGCCCAAGTGTCATTGAAGGGGACTACGATGGGTAAAATATTCTCGGGATGGCTGAAATGGTTCGGATTGAATTTTTCTTCCGGATCATTAATCAGCACGATGACTTTTTGAAATTTGCTGATGGCATCTATGATGCGTGAAAAACAATCGCGGGCCTCCTCCAGCATCGGAGCCCAGTCGGTGGCCTCGTGGGGCCATGCCAGCATGATGGCATCCTGTGGCTCCCACTCGGCAGGCATTCTTTTTTGCATGGTTTTCAGAATTTGAAATTGATGCCAAAACCAAAAAGCTGCTTGAACTGAACACGCGGACCATATTCAACTCCTTCATCGTCTATGTAGTTGATGTCATCATCATAAACCAGCGTGGTTCCCAAATTTGCTGACAAAAAACTATTGACCCTGAAATCGAATTGGGTTTCCCATTCCACATCAATGTTTTCCGGATTTTCCGAAAGGTTTGAAAAGAGGTCGAGACGGGTTTTGAAATCCACATTCTGAATGATGTTTTCTTTTTTATAGATGCTTTTCAAAGACGAACCAAATTCCGAACGTATTTTTTCGCCTGGTTCCACTCCATAGGCCCCGTCATTCGACAATTGATCGTCATTCACCACTGTTACCTTACCTGTGACCGGGGAAAGATACATGGAAAAATGATTGTTAGGTTTGTAGTCCATACCCAGCGAAAGCAAAAGATAGGCCGGAGCCATAAACCTTGAGGCAAGGATGGTGTTTTCCGGCGAATCCTGATACCCTTTGTCAAATTGGGTTTTAAAGTCGAGCAGGGCAGTGTAGAACCAATTTTCAGATGCCTCCCGGCCGTATTTGGAGACAAACTGGAGACGGTCTTCCGTTTTGACCACGTTCTCAGAGCCTTGCCGGGTTAGCCCGTAACCGATATCCAGGGTGTTTTCCCATGCGCTTTTCTCTTTAGTGTAATTGAGGAAACCGCTGAAAGAAAAAGTCCCGGAGATGGAATTTTCACCACCGCCTGACCAGTTTGTGAGGGAGACCTGCGAAAAGGTGAGACCCGTATTGCCACCGCTTTCCCAATGCTGTATGGTGTCGTTTTCGTTTTGCCCATAGGAGAGGGGAAGGGCTGTCATCATAACAAAAAGAAACAGCAGTGCTTTTTTATTCATAAATATCAGGTTTATTGATTTCAACAGTCCGTTAATCTAATATAACACCTTATGATCCAGGGGGTTAATATTTTGACATTTTCCACGTTAAATTACAGTATATCAGCATTATATGGATTTTCTAACCTGTCTGCCGTTTTATATATATGGAACCATCAATTTTAGCGTTTTTGCATCAAAAAAGACAATTTTTCTCTTTCATCAACCACCAGGCAGGCCTGTCTGCCGTTTTCTTATTACAATTCTGCAATATTAAACAGGTTCATCACAAATATGGGTACCTGTCATAGAAATGATCTTCCTTAAAGTTGTATCTTTTTTGGGAAAAATGGCTTACGCCATTTTGTTTATCTTAACCGCGAATTAAACGAATTAAACGAATTTTAGCCGCACCAAAGGTGCGTCTTAACGGCTTCGCCGTTTAAAAAAGTTTTGAAACCGCTTTTCCACTCGGCTATGCCGCTTGCTTGCAAGAATTCGTGTAATTCGCGGTTAAGATAAATAATTGCGAAGCAATTAATTGTTAAAATGTCACACGATCAGTTTCTTCAAATAAAAACCCAGGTATGCATTTTTGTGATGAACCAAAAAAGAGAATGTTTCCCTTTCATCAACCGCCAGGCAGGCCTGTCTGCCGTTTTCTTATTTTAATCCTGCTATATTAAACAAACTTTGGTTAGTACAACAAGTCTCATTTTTCATCAACCGCCAGGCAGGCATCTTTTATCTGACAAAAACCCTAAGTCATTTAAGATATGATGTTTAACTAATTTTGTTGGTTCTTTGGTGATGTCGCAAAAGAGAGCAACCTTTTCTCCAGCTTTGAGCTTCGAGCTTTCAGCTATGTAAAACAAATTTCCCAAATTCAAACACCTAACAGCCAGTTAGCTCTTAGCTCTTAGGGCAAAAGCCTCCGGCTTTTTTTAGCTAAAAGCTTCCAGCTACTCAAAATAATTGTCCCAAATTAAACACCTAACAGCCAAGAGCTACGAGCTAACAGCTT
>JBNJDH010000254.1:0-5021 GCA_051744695.1 Bacteroidota bacterium
GTCCCACTTCCAGTTCAATTCCCCGGTTTTTTTGTCTACATTATAAAGGTGGGTGTCCCAGGCACCGAAAACCACTTCATCCTGACCAAGGGTGGGCCGGCCCTGAACGAGTCCTTCAATCCCGTCGAAAGACCAAAGGACATCGCCGTTGGTCATATCGATTTTCATAAATGCACTCTGTCCACCACCGATATATAAGTCATCAGAACTGACCACTCCTTCGGCCAGGACAGGGGTGCCCGCTTCTGCACGCCAAAGTTCTTCTCCATCCGAAAGATCCAGTCCAACGATATCGCCTCCAACGGTGCCAAAAGCAACAACTTCCCCGTTGGTTACAGGTGTCGAAAAGGCAGAACCCTCATATTCCTGCTCCCAAAGAACTTCGCCTTCCGGAACAGAAACGCCCTTAACCATGCCCAGGGAATTGCCGTAAACCACCAATGAGTCGCCTACCGGACAAGGACCGGTAAAAATGGAAGCGGTATCGTTGTAGTTAAATAAAACCTCGGTATCGGGGAATTCATCATTCACAGAGTAGTCGGGACGAGAAGAAACATCTATATGTTCAAGCGTATCGGGGGAAATCAGATCAAGATCAAAACGTTTTTCAGCGGGTTCATTCACTTCTTTTTCCTTGACAAAAGCGCTGTCATTGCGAAAGGTTACAAGTGTATAACCGGGCTTTTCAGACCCGCTCATTTCAATCGAACGCCCCATCAATCCGGGAATTCCGTCAAAATTGAGGAGTTGCAGGCGGTGTCCATGACCGCAAAAAGCCATTCGGCAATCGTGATCATGAAGAATTTCGGTTGCCTCCGTCCAGTTATCCAGACCTTCGGCAAGCGGATAATGGGCCATCGAGATCAATGTCTGATCCGGCTCTTTTCTTTTGTCAAGTTCGCGACGGAGCCACTGTAGATCCTCCTGCTTGATGTGCCCATCCCCCATTTTCATGTAAGGGCCTGTATTGAACCCGACAAAAAGATAATCGCCCTCCGAAAAAATAAAGCGGTCGTCGCCCCAGAGCTCATTAAATTTCAGTCCGGCCGACTCTGACCAGTTCGTTTCATGATTCCCGGGAACAGCATAATAAGGAACATCCAATTGATCAAGCACATCTTTGGCAGCCTCAAGTTCAGCATTGGATCCGGTATTGGTCAAATCGCCGGTGACAACAACAAAATCGAGTCCCGACCCGTTGATATCATCTACCACGGCCTGAAGATCTTCTTTAGATTGTGAATCCGGATTGACATGTATGTCTGTAAGATGGGCGAAGGTAATCCCTTCATCCCCGGAACTACATCCGGTCACCCCCATCAGAATTATTAAATAAATAAAAAAACTTTGCCTCATTTTTTTAATATTTTTGATACAAGCCAACAACAAAATCGTTCTGAAAACATCTGTAATATGTATGCCCTGCCAATTCCATTCAAAATTACTAACTATTTAAGAATAGATATCTTAAAAATCCAGTGTTCCATAATACAACGATCACTCATATTTTTGTATTACATCTTACACACTCCAAAATTAAAGTTAAATTTTCAAAACACAAACAGAACGTGGTGGTTTTTTCCTAAAAATTTGTTTTTTAATCCTATGTAACATGTATTACATCTTAAAAATCCCATATTAATCTACTACCCAATTCATTAAAAACACCTAGCAAAACCGGGCATACATTTTTTAAACCGGCTAAAAATAATTTTTCAAAGAAAGTGGGTGGAAATTTTCCCCTTATCCGGATGAAACCCGGACAAGAGGAAAGGATTCAAAACGAAAAAGGTCGTTTTTTACGATTTAAAAAAGAAAGGCATCTAACAATAGATCGTTAGATTTTTAGATACCTGCCTAACTGCTTAAGAAGAACTCAATGCATTATCTATATAAATATTCGTTTAACTGACTGGTTACTAATATTAAAAACGGCAGGCAGGTAAGATTTAAGATGAATCATATAATACTGAAAATCTGAATTTTGACAAATGAACCATTGAGATATAAACAATTGAATCAAAGGTTCTTGTAAAAGTTTAACGGACTATTGATCTAAAAAAGAACGTTTTTTTTTGATGTTTCAGACCAAGCCTCCGGCTCAGCCTTCATCCCAATGATAACACCATGCATTCCGACGAAATATGCCACAAAATCAGGCATCTTAAAAAAGGGCTTAACAGAATTATTGATTCCCAAAAGAGCGAAAACTACTTTTAATCAAGGGGAACCACACCAATGCCTGGCCGCCTGGGAAGGACCACGCGACCATCGACAACTTTAAGCCCGTCAAAAACATCATTGTCAATCAGCAGGTTTCCGTCCAGGTCGGCCCAGTCGGCCATCGGGGACAATTGCGCGGCAGCAGTAACCGCGCAGGATGTTTCGGTCATGCAACCAAACATCACCTTCATGCCCAAGCCGCGGGCAGTAGTCGCCATTTTGTGAGCCGCACGCATCCCGCCACACTTCATCAGTTTGATGTTCACTCCACTGTATATACCAAAAGTCTTTTTCACATCTCCGACAGTCTGAAGCGCCTCATCAGCAATAACTGGCAGCGGACTGTTATCTGTAAGCCAGGCGATATCATCAACATTCTCCTTGGGCATTGGCTGCTCCACGAACACAATGCCCTGCTCATCGAGCCAATGAATCATATCAAGGGCCTGTTCCCGGTCTTTCCACCCCTGATTGACATCCACACACAGGGGTTTATCGGTGACTTCCCGAATGGTCCGGATCATCTGCCGGTCATTGTCTCTGCCAAGTTTCACCTTCAATATATTATAAGCAGCAGCATCCCGGGTTTTTTCCCTCACCACATCCGGCTCGTCAATTCCAATGGTAAAGGAAGTGTCGGGCGTTTCAGCGGGGTTGAAACCCCAGATCCGGTACCAGGGCTCATCCATGATCTTGCCAAGAAGATCGTGAAGGGCAATGTCCACCGAAGCCTTGGCCGCAAAATTCCCGGAATCAATGGAATCCACATATTCTATAATATCCTCGGTTAAAAAAGGATCGGGAAACTGTGACAGATCAACTTTCGACAAAAAATTGGCCACGGTATCATGATCTTCACCCAGGTAAGGCGGCATAGAAGCCTCTCCATACCCCACGAAATCGTCATACGTGATCTGAGTAAGCATAACAGGCGTAGTGGACCGGCTGCCTGAAGCGAGAGTGAAAACATGTTTCATCTCAAGCTCATAAGGTTCATAGGTCAATTTCATTCTTCCTGATGATTTGGAAGGTTTACTTTTTTGGGGAATCTGACCGTGGCTTTTGCCGCTTGTCATAAAACCACCAGCGGCCACCAGACCGGCTGTCTTTAAAAAATCCCTTCTGTTCTTGTAGAATTGCATAAACCTGGTTTTTGTATATTAATACCATGGATGTTCCACTATAGGTGTAATTCCCGGCGTTCCTTCACTCCCATGGACGCGGCGCACCTCTGCAAGGGTCTCATCCCGGTAACGGTTATACCTTGTGCTGGCAGTGTCAAGGCTGTTCACTTTAACTCTTCCCGCTGCGTGAATATACTCACCCCCGCCAAGATAGATCCCCACATGCGAGATGCGCTCACTTTCCCGGCTGGGAGTAAAAAAGAGCAAATCACCTTTTTTATAACTTCGCCATCCGGAATCCATGGGGACTTCTTCTCCATGCCGGACCTGCAGCGAGGCATCACGGGCCAGCAAGAGGCCATTCATGCGATAAACGGTTTTCGTAAAACCACTGCAATCCATCCCTTTGGCAGAAGTTCCTCCCCAAAGATAGGGAATCCCCATCAGGCGTCTGGCTTCTTTTACTACCAAAGTCGTGTCAACCTCGGAGGCCACATGACCAGAATCAAAGGGAAAAACAGAAGAGGAGGCCAGGTTTCCAGATCTTCCGTCCGGCGTTCTGACAAAGAGATCATCCCCTTTCTTCTTTTCTACTTCAAGAATGGAGCCGGAAACAACATCAGAAATGTGATCCGCTGTTAATGTATCGGTTATAAAACCAAAAGGAGATTTAAACATAACTCGATCCTGCTTTCGCCATGCATCCATCTCCTGATCCGACTTCAAGGAAAGTGCAGATTTGCCACACCAGCTCAAATAATGATCGGGGGTCTGGATATAAACCCAGCCTCCTTGTTCTTTCAGAATGCGGACAGGCGTTCCCATAACTGCCTGGGTCACCATTTCAGCCCTGTAAGAAGGGGAAGCCCGTAAATTGGCCACACTCAGCCTGACAAGCCCCCAGGGCTCAGGGACATCAAGTGGAAGCACATCAATGCTATCAATTACAGAAAATCCCTCTTCTTCAAGATCTTTGACCAGGTTATCCTTCAGCACTGAGTCTTCCATTTCCCCCTCCAGCACAATCTGTTGACCCTGCTTATGACGAAACGATACGTCAAATACTTCTTCACGTGTATCTTCTATGTGCGCCTCACGGAAATCATCAATCGCTGACTCAACGTTATCAAGATCGGCACAACCCAGGAGCAAAAAGGTGCCGGCAATAAAAAATATTGAAAAACTAATCTTCATAAAGACCTGTTCACATTTTTGTCATATATCTTATTGGTTTCAAAATTAAAGTTAATTTTTTAACCACAATTTATTCATAGAGTATTTTTGTAGCATGTAGTACAAATTTAACAATTCCATCAGTTCGAAACTTCCGGGTTTTTTCTTTTTTTTATTATTTCAATGAGTTTTTTCAATTTTTTTTGATTTCTTTTTATGCAGGGCATTCAACGTATATATTTTACTTCCATATCCCAATTCCACTGATCAAAATAAAGGTTGCCCCCGGCCCATTCTAGTTCGCCCCGCTGAAAATCCCATGGTTCGCTCCGGGGCCATTTTTTCGGTGGACAAAAAGACCGCCCATAATCTTTGTTTACTACAAAACGGAAAGCATCAATACCCGATAAATAAAACTCCCGGATCCGTGGATCTTCACTTTCCTGTAGCTTAAAAGATACATCCACGGGGACCCAACCAACGCCGTCATACCAAACCTCA
>JBNJDH010000255.1:0-5018 GCA_051744695.1 Bacteroidota bacterium
CAACGATGATCGATGGAGCGACGTGTCCTCAGTGATGATTGAAATCCTGCCACCCTTCTGGCTCACCAAATGGGCGTATTTTTTATACGCTGTAATGCTTGTATTTCTTTTATGGGGAATTTATCGCATAGGCTCAATGCGTGGAACTTACATCCACAAATTAAAAGACGCCGAACAGGAGAAAGAACGAATCGAAGAACTAAATCAGGCCAAATTGCAATTCTTCACCAATATCTCCCATGAATTGCGTACTCCATTGTCACTAATCCTTGCCCCGGTTCAGAACCTTTTGAGCAATAGCAATCTTTTCAAAGAAGACTTACAGCAAATAAAAATAATAAACCACAGTGCGTCAAGCTTACTTAATCTTGTGAACCAGATACTGGATTTCAGGAAAATTGATCAAAATAAAATCAAACTGGAGGCACATTATAGTGATATTTCATTGTTTACCAAACATATATGTAACACTTTCAGTACTATTGCAAATCAGAAAAAAATAGCATTTGAGTTTCATACACTGAATGAATGTCCGAACATATGGTTCGACCTGTCAAAAATGGAAAAAATCCTTAATAATCTATTATCAAATGCGATAAAGAATACTCCTGAAGGAGGGAAGATCATTGTTACGCTCAGCAAAATATTCTTAAAGAACCAAAAAAGAAGTTTCTTTTTGAAAGATCCTGGTCTTCCTGCACGGGAATTCATTAAAATAAGGGTAGAAGATACCGGAATGGGTATCAAAGAAGACGACCTTAATAAGATATTCAATCCATTCTTCCAAACATCAACACACCCAATGAAAGAAATTGGGACAGGCATTGGACTGAATATTGTGAAAGGATATACTGAAATACACAGAGGTTTTATCAAAGTTAGCAGTGTTCCGGGAAAAGGCAGTAAATTCAGTGTCTGCCTGCCAGTTGGAGATTCCCATCTTTTGGAAGAAGAAAAAATGGGTTTGCTTGATCCTGAGTATTTCTTTAATGCTTCAGATGTCATTTGTCCCGCTTCTAATGAAGATATTAACGAAAAAGAACCCGGAGTGATAAAAATTTCACCTTACAATACTGCAATTGATTTTAATAAACCCACTCTGGTGATTGTTGAAGACAATGAAGCTTTAAGAAAATATATAATTCTTCAGCTCAAAAGGAGTTACAGGTTTCTTGAAGCAAAAAATGGAGCAGAGGCCCTGGAATTGATCATGAAATATCTACCAGATCTGGTAATTTGTGACATCATGATGCCCGAAATGGATGGTATTGAACTTTGCATGAAAATTAAAGATGATGTCAGCACCTCACATATCCCGGTTATTTTTCTTACTGCCAGAGGCCTTCAGGAAAATCATATCGAGGGTCTTGAAACGGGTGCAGATGCTTACATTTCGAAACCCTTCAGCATTAATTTACTTATTGCACAGATCGAAAATCTGCTTGAATCCAGAAAAAAACTTAGAGAGAAATACATCAATAATTTAAATCTGCAACCTAAAGAATTCACTACAACTTCAGTTGACGAAAGATTTTTCCAAAAATTGATCAGGATTGTGAATGACAATCTTTCAGAGACAAGTTTCTCTGTTGCTGAGCTCAGCAAGGAAGTCAATATGGATGAATCTACATTATACCGTAAAATAAAATCGATCACCAATCTCAATCCGAGTGCCTTTATTAAATCCGTAAGACTAAATATTGCTTCCGAAATGTTAAAAAATAACGTGAGTAATGTTTCTGATATCGCTTTCTCGGTAGGTTTTTCATCTCCAAATTATTTCATTACAAGTTTTAAAAAACAATTTGGAAAAACTCCCAGAGAATATGCTCAACTCCATCTACAAAAACCAATAGCCAAGCTTCAGTAACCGGAGAGGTAATTAAGGGAGGGATCATTGATTCTCGCAATCTCCGTCCAGGCTTACCCTGATAAATTCCTCAGGCATGTTCCTCAGGGTAATACTGTCCCACAAATATAATCGAGAAACAAAGCTTTTTTGTAAATTTGAGAAAACTAAACTTCAGAAGGTATATGGCTTTCTCCAAAATCAAATACGAGGAAATAAAGATCTAGGAGATTGGGATAGTCTTTCATTGACCCAACAAGAAGGACTAACGAAGGCCATTAGTGATATTGAAAGCGGTTATGGAATTTCACATGATGAAATAATCGAAAAATATCGGAAGAATGGGAGGCAGATGTTTCCATCAAGTTTTTGAATGTAATCGATAGTCTTCTGAGGCAAATTTCCAAGAATCCAAAACAATACCCTTTTATTCACCAGCAGCGCCTCTCGCACCACCGCACTTACGGGCCTCGTATACGGCGGTTCATTAAACAATAGGTGAATACAGCACATCGAAACATGAACCGCTCAATTCATGCTGATAATCGTGTGTTGAATCAAAAATCAACACCTTAATGCAACTTTACAGAAAAATATCAGTAAAAGTAAAAGGTGTCAGAAAGGACAACATATTTTCTGCCGCCCTGGTATATTATTCGATGAGCAAAACTTAAATGATAAGCCATGAAAAAGGTTGATCGCATTATTCTGATACTATTTGCCGTCTGTACGCTATTCAGTTGCCAAAAAGAGTCCCAGCTAATAGATACTCCTGAAGAAGAATTTATTGAGATAGGGAATTTACTAATCAATAGCGATTGTGCCCGGCTGGCAGGAAGAATAACGTATAAAAATGAAATAGTACCTATTGTGGATACGGAAACTTCATCACTCCTGAAAAGTACTGATGATTTTCCGGAAATAGACCTGACAAAGAATTATGCTTTTAAATTAAGGGCCGAAGTTGATCCTCCGGTTTACCAGGATAATACGCTGCAGGCAACCCATGTCACCATCAATGATGATTTTGCTTTTGTTACCTATAATACCCGCGGGCCTGAATGGCTGGGTGGTATAGAGATATTCGATGTTTCTGATTTAGAGAACCCGGTGATTATTTCAAGCGCCATACTGGTAAATACTGATGTAAGTTCTGTAGACTATGCTGATGGAAAAATTTATGTGGTTGGTGCAACAGGAGATTATGAAGAAAAAGGGTTTGTTTCGCCCGCATTTATGGAAGTTATATCACTGGATGCAACAATGGCCTTTGAAAAAGTAGATACCATCATAGATATTTCTTCCTATGCCGGAACCGATATTAAGGTAGCAGCCGGTCATATATTTGCCACCAGCGGTTCCACCGGGGATCTTACAATTTTTGATGCCGGATATACAAAAGCAGGTACAGAGGAAATCTCTGATGCCCGCTCAGTTGATGCAAATTCAGATCACCTCTACGTGTTGCAAGGTCAGGAAGGGCGGGTGAATGTATTCGAATTGTCTGATGCAACATATACTGAAACGTATCATGTTGGCGGTGCGACCATCCCGGAATCCAAATCTGAAATTGCTGTTTCAGATGAATATATTTTTGCCGCATTGAATGAGGCAGGGCTTTCTATGCTCAATCTCGACGGGAGCATTAAACAAAGCCTTCCGAAACCAGCAACACCTCCCGGTGCTCTGGATGAAAACCATGTAACCAATAGTGTATCTCTCAATGGTGACCTGGTGTTGATAGGAAACGGAGAGTCCGGCATCCATGTGGGCGGACTGATTGCAGAAAAAGAAGATAGCTTATGGATGCTGGGGGCTATGAATTTTGGCGAATCCCAATCTGCAAATTTTGTAGAATCAAAAGACAGTGTGATTTTTGTTGCTACAGGACTCGGAGGATTAAAAATACTTGCCATAAGTATTGACGAAGGGGTCCCCGATGATATTGAGCCTACCGATCCCTGTGAGACATTGATGGCAAATATTTCGGAATTGTTTCCTGAAAGAGTGGATGTGAGAAATGTCCATGATGACCTTTTCAGTGATACTGCCCACCTGAATATTCTTGTTACAGAGGAAACCCCGGTTTTCGTTTCATTCATTGATGAAGGAGCCGGATGGAGAAATACCTTCGGATACTATACTTATCCTGCGGATAACCCACCGCAAAGCATCGAAGATCTTGAAAAGCATATCGTTTTTCCAAACGTATCGAAAGCCGGAGAAGGCGGTGGCCTGGATTTTGGAGACCGTGTACAATTGGGTGACGGCAGCTTTCCGGCAGGAACGGTAATAGGCTTCTACCTTGTTGCGCAGGGATGGAAAAACGGTCTCACGGTAGATGGTGTCTATACACAATACACAGACAAACAGTTTAATATTGATCAGGAACAGCAATCAACCCTCTTTGTCAGTAGCGATTGCGATGATATCGTACTGACATTTGAGGACATTAAGGTGAACAGCAGCACCTGTGATCACGATTTTAATGATATTATCCTTACCATAAAAGATTCCAAAGATATGGGTATGCCAAATACCAAACTGGATCTTTCAGGATTGCCGAGGAAATAGGATTTCATACCTGTCAATTCTTCAGCGATCAGTGAGGGGACCTGTCCATCAAAGCCCGCACCATCCTCAGTTCCCCATGGCTGTATTTCCCTCCATGAATTTTGTGAATTTCTCCAGGGGTGGCCCGGGATTCTTCCAGAAGTGCCTGGATCTCCTCAACCCGGTGCCCCGGCATGACCCTGGCAATATCAACCTTGCCCTCCCCTATTCCCCTGGCCAGATGACCTTCGATGGTAGAGCGGGCCAGGTTCCTTTTAGCAGCGATCTTCTTCACCGGCATACCCTCCTTTGCCATGGACCACGTGAGCCGGGCCGATGCCCCTTTCTCCGGTTTTACTCCTTTTTTCCGTTTCTTCCCGCTCTTCAGGGAACTGAATTTCGGATGACCCCGGGCATCCTTCACTGCCTGTTCCCGTAACCGGCTCCTCAGACGGACATGCGCTCCGGTCCCGGTAACTTTTTCCGGATTTCTTCCCGAAAGCAAACAGCCGGCCAGTTCCTCCAAAACTTCCAGGACACCGAGAATGATCATGATCTGCTGCTCTGCTTCACCCAGGGCATTCCTGTAGGCTTTGGTCCTGGTAAGTTGTTCAAC
>JBNJDH010000256.1:0-5013 GCA_051744695.1 Bacteroidota bacterium
CAGTGTACCGATTTTGAGCACGATTTAGAGGAAACCATGACCCGGTTGAAGGAGCGGGGCATATATTCTGTGGAGTTTATCACACCCCGCAATTCTATCTCTTACCTGAAAAACGTGGTGCCTGTGCTATGGGAAAATGGGTTTTTGGTGACTTTCGGAACAGAGCACAATACGCCGGCCATGCCCCTCATGGTGCCGGAGGCGAAAGGAGAGGAGGAGATTCCGGCGGAGCTGCTTCAGTACAATATTGACAGTGTCTGCATTCTTTTGGCCCACCAATATTTGATGGAGAAAGAGAATAAAGGATGGCCCGGGGAAAGTGGCCAACCCCGTTATGAAGATCAGGAATATTTTATTCATACCGGTCAAAATTTATTGCATTACATTTTTTCCGGGTATTAAAATTTAAGAGAAAACACCTTACTCAGGACCTGACGAATTCTAATATTTAACCATCTGTTGTAAATGGATACGCAATCACAATTCATCACATCACTAAGAATGCTCACTTACCGGGAAACGACCGGGAGTGCACGGTTTTTTGAAAAATCATCGATGGATGTTTCTGAAATCAAGCGGAATACCGGTTTTCCTGATGATCGGATAACCAAACTGGAGGCGGACACCGGGATTGAAGCATTGAAAAACCAACGTTTTTTTGAAGATGGACAACTATTTGAAATAAAAGAGAAGGGGTGTGTCATAACAGCTCCTTCCCCGGCCATGATCGACAAGCTGGTTGAATCAGGGGAGCCTTCTGCATCAGGAAAATTTTTGATGCAGGGGCGGCTGGCCGGGAAAGTGGCCATTGTAACCGGTGCAGCTCAGGGGTTCGGGCAGGGCATTGCCCAATCTTTGTTTGATGAAGGGGCCAGCGTTGTGGTGGCCGATATCAATGATGAAGGCGGGCAGGCCATGGCTGATGAGTTGAACAAAAGCGAGTGTGCCAACCGGGCTGTGTTTTTTCATTGTGATGTGGGAGACTATTCATCGGTTGAGCGAATGATCGCACAAGCCATTCATCATTTCGGAGGGATAGATATTTTGATAAGCAATGCCGGGATTTTAAGGGCTGGCGGGCTGGATGATATGGACCCTGCTGTTTTTGATCAGATGACGCGCGTCAATTACAATGCTTTTTTCTATTGTGCGAAGGCTGTTTCGGCGGTTATGAAATGGCAAACTTCCCTAAGACCCGGCTATTTTGCTGATATTGTCCAGATCAATTCCAAATCGGGGCTTAAAGGTTCCAATAAAAACTTCGCTTATGCCGGGGCGAAATTTGGGGGGATCGGACTGGCCCAGTCTTTTGCCCTGGAGTTGATGCCTCATCGCGTCAAAGTCAATGCCATATGTCCCGGGAACTTTTTTGAAGGCCCCCTGTGGAATGATCCCGAAAAGGGGCTTTTTGTTCAGTACCTGGCGGCCGGCAAAGTGCCCGGGGCAAAAAGCGTGGATGAGGTCAAACGGCACTACGAGTCTCAGGTTC
This sequence comes from Bacteroidota bacterium, assembly GCA_051744695.1. Taxonomy (GTDB): domain Bacteria; phylum Bacteroidota; class Bacteroidia; order Bacteroidales; family Marinilabiliaceae; genus Marinilabilia. The sequence goes on from JBNJDH010000256.1 coordinate 1,490, forward strand.
CTGCCGGTCGCGGATGCAGAGTTAAGGATGTGGCCCGGGCCATACTCTATGCCATTGAGCAGGAATACGAGACCGGTCAGGCCATCCCGGTTACAGGCGGGCAAAATATGCTTTCCTGATTTTTTCACTATTATCAAATCTTTACAACATGGAAACGAAAGCAGTCAGATTATACGGAAAAAAAGATCTGCGGCTGGAATCTTTTGAGCTTCCTTCCATTAAGGATGACGAAATACTAGCCCGGGTGATTTGCGACAGCTTGTGCATGTCTTCATATAAAGCTGCCAACCAGGGTGCTGATCATAAAAGGGTGCCTGATGATGTCAATGAGAATCCGGTCATTATCGGACACGAGTTTGCTGGTGAGCTGGTGGAGGTAGGTAGTCGATGGGCCGGTCAGTTTAAGACAGGAGATAAGTTCAGCATACAGCCTGCCCTAAATGATAAACGCGGACCTGTGGGCGTTTACAGTGCACCGGGTTACAGTTATGCTTACATTGGTGGTGACGCCACCTATGTTATCATCCCTCCGGAGGTCATGGAAAACAATTGCTTGCTGTCTTATGAAGGTGAAGGCTTTTATCCTGCCTCCCTTTCCGAGCCGTTGTCCTGTGTGGTGGGAGCTATGCACGCCAATTATCACACACAGCCCGGTTCGTATGTCCATCAGATGGAAATTGTTGATGGCGGAAAAATGGCTATTCTGGCCGGGGTGGGCCCTATGGGGCTGGCTGCCATCAATTATGTGCTTAACCGTGAAGACCGTAAGCCTTCTTTGCTTGTTGTTACCGATATTGATCAGGCAAGACTTGACCGTGCTTCAGACCTGTTTCCCCCCGACAAAGCGGCTGATCGTGGCATCCAACTGATTTACAAAAATACCGGTCAGTCTGATGACCCTGTTTCTGAATTGCGCAATCTGACCGGAGGGGATGGTTATGACGACGTGTTTGTTTTTGCTCCTGTTGGACCTGTTATCGAACAGGCGGATGACATTCTTGGTTATGACGGCTGCCTCAATTTTTTTGCAGGTCCGTCGGATCCCGGATTTAAGGCACCTTTTAACTTTTACAATGTGCATTACAACCTTACCCATGTGGTAGGGACATCCGGTGGAAATACCGATGATATGCGTGAAGCGCTTGAAATGATGACCAAAGGGCTCGATCCCGCCGGCCTTGTGACTCATGTTGGCGGTTTGGATGCAGTTATGGATACAACTCTTCATCTGCCGGATATCCCCGGCGGGAAAAAGTTGATCTACAATCATATTCGTATGCCCCTGACGGCCATTGAAGATTTTAAAGAAAAGGGGAAAACCGATTCGTTTTTTAAGGAATTATCCCATATTTGTGATAAGAACGGGGGATTGTGGTCCGTAGAGGCCGAGGCTTATCTGCTGGCGCATGCTCCCCACAAATTGTAAATCCTTAAAAACCATTTTTATGTATTATCTGGCTGATACCGCCAACGTTGATGAATTGAAAAGGCTTTTTTCTTTCTTCCCGCTCGAAGGGGTAACCACCAATCCAACTATTTTGGCCGATGAAGGCAAAAAGTTATCTAAAATTTTACCTTTCCTGGTCGAAATTGTGGGAACCAAAATGCTTCACGTCCAGCTGTACAGTAAGGATGCACCCACTATGGTGGAAGAAGCATTGAAATACAAATCTATGGTGGGGGAGAAATGCAGTTTTTATGCAAAAATTCCCGTGACCGAGGAGGGATACAAAGCCATTCCCATGCTTCGGAAGAAAAGCATCGGGGTGACAGCCACTGCTGTTTTTACCCAACAGCAGGCTCTTGTGGCTGCCCGTGCTGGAGCCAATTTCGTGGCCCCTTATGTGAATCGCCTCGATAATATTTCCTCGCATGGGATTGAAGTGGTTCGCGATATTGTCCGGACTTTCAATGAGTTCAAACTTCCATCCAAGGTTTTGGCTGCTAGCTTCAAAACGGTTGACCAGATTCACCGTGTCACACTCACCGGGTGCTATTCAGCAACGGTCAGTTATGAATTGCTTCAGCGTTTGAGCCACCACCCTATGACAGATATGAGTGTAGAAGGGTTTGATCGTGATGGGAAAGGCTTATATGACATCACTTTTTAACGAAGATTGCTTTGCATGCGTTGTCTTCGGTAACGACCCGGCGGAATGTTTTTGATTTGCCTGAATATCCTTGAGAAGTGATAGCGATCGGCAAACCCCGTCCGGGTCGCCACTTCATCAATGGTCAGGTCGGTGTGGTCCAAAAGCGCACATGCTTTGTTGATTTTTTGTTCTTTGATGAACCGTTGAACCGGCATGCCCATTTCTTTCCTGAATAAACGTACAAAAGAATTGTCCGCCAGATTGATCGTTGTGGCCAGCTCATGATTTGAAGGGTTGTGAGAGGTGTTTTGATCAATGTATCTGATCACTTTAAGAATTCTTGTATCGGTGGATGAATGCTCCCATGAAATTTCTTCTATCTTTCCCAGGACCTCCAGAATCAAAGATTGAATAAACATACTCGCCTGAACCGGAAAAATGGCAGGATCGGACTTGATTTTTTCAGTGAGCCATTCAATTCTTTTTAACTGTCCGGCATCAAGTGGCAGGGTGTATATTTCCGGTGTGATGTAATCAAAAGGCACCCCGAGATTGAAATGGATAAAAAGATGGAGTAAATGGTTGTGCCCAATTTCTTTTTCATCATCAGTTGTTTCCACCCGGTTACCTTTTACATGAATCTCGTTGAAACCTTTTTTCTTATACCTCATGTATCCGTGGTATAATGTATTGGGTGGTATGATGTAAAGCGTGTCGGGTTTCATCCGGTGTTGTTTTTCCTTATACTCCAGAATGCCGCCTTCGTTCTTGTTCCAGTAAATGCGCCAGTAGGGGAAGGCCATGTTGGTGCAACACCATTCTTTCAATTTCCAGAACCTGCAACACCAGATTTTTAAAGGAGGAATGGTGAATTTTTGTTGTATGCCGGACGGATCTCCTTTTTCATTCCTTTCGTGTGGTCTCATCTTTATGCATGTTTAAAACAGATATAAATATAGCATTTCTGTGCATTGGTCCTTGCGTATTTCGGTTGTAATTTTATGTTACAATCAATTAAGAGTACTGAAAGGCGAATAGATGTTCTCAGTTGCATTCAGTTTTTCTTGTGAAGTTATTTCAAGCCTTATCTGCCCTTCTGATTTTATATGAAAAGTGGAATTTCAAAATCATTCGATAATCCCCTCCCTCAGCCTTTTGATATGTTTGAAATCAAAGTTTTTTACTGTTATAGAGTTTTTTTTCAGTTTTATATGAAGCATCTAATCATCTATTATATGACAATAGTCCGTTAAACTTTTGTAAGAGCCTTTGATTCAATTGTTTATATTCAAATGGGGTTTGTGTCAAAATGCAGGTTTTCAGCGTCATACGATTCATCTTACCTGTCTGCCGTTTTCTTATTACAATACTGTTGTATAAAACAAACTTTGGTATGTACAGCAAGTCTCATTTTTTATCAACCGCCAGGCA
>JBNJDH010000257.1:0-5009 GCA_051744695.1 Bacteroidota bacterium
ATGGCAACATGGTTATGGCTGATGAATCGGGACAGATCACCGGAGATTTTACTGCCTCGGAATCGGTTTTCCTTCTGGGTTTTTCAAGAGCGCTGTCACCCCGATTTTCTGCAGGTATTACCCTCAAACCCGTGATCAGCAACATTGAAAGTTACAACTCCTGGGGTATGGCCGTGGATGCAGGCATCCATTACAACCATCCCAACGGACTTTTTCACGCTTCGGCCCTTTTGCGCAACGCAGGGCGGCAAATCAGTGCCTACGGCACAGCAGAAACAGCGAGCCTCAACCCCGACCTGCAAGTGGGCATGTCCACAAAACTGGAGCATGCCCCGTTCCGTTTTTCCGTTACAGCAAGGAATCTTCTTTCCAAATCACTGGATTACCGCATCCCGGAGAATGATTACGGCATAAACGTTTCCCAGCCCGAAAGCGCCAATGCAGGATTTGGCGGACAATTGCTCCGGCATTTTGTGTTCGGTGTGGAATTTTTGCCTTCAGATCATTTCTATGTCGCCGGGGGATTAAATGTGAAACGGCGCCATGAGCTGAAAGTGGACTCAAAAGTGTCAACCGCAGGATACTCGTGGGGATTTGGATTTCGGATTTACAAATTCAACTTTGCTTATAGTTCCAGCGCCTATCATCTGGCCTCTTCATCCAACCACTTTTCGGTGACAACGAATATTTCGGAATTTTAAAAGGACAATAGACAATTAGATGTCAGCACCTTAGCCGCGGGGAAACTGGAAGTTAGAAGCTGGAGGTTGGAAGCTAAATAGTGCCTGTCCATAAATTGGGATGTTTGATCTATAAAGTTCAAGTTCAAGGCTTGCCACTTTTGAAAATCAGGGATTTTACTCTCGTAAATGAGCGTTTTCAAAAGTGGCGTAACAGCCTGTCCCGATCCTTCGGGAAAGAAATTGGACTTTATAGACAAACACTAAATAATTTCGGTAAAAAATATTGAGATACTCAAATCAATTCATCTTGACTGATTATTAGGCATGAATTGTTAAAAGAACCAATTCTTCCTCATGGGCCAGCAGGTTCACAAAGGTTTCATTAAATTTGTTCAGCTTAAAATCTGCAAAATCCCTACAGCCGGGAGCCATCAAAATCACTTATTTTCAAAATCAAATGACAAAAGATATTCACTCAGCAATAATAGCCATTGACGGCCACTCTTCCTGCGGAAAAAGCACCGTTGCACGCGATCTGGCCCGCAAGCTCGGCATCGCCTACATCGATACGGGCGCCATGTACAGGGCCGTGACCCTGTTCGCGTTACAAAATCAACTGATCCGGAATGGAGAAATTGATGAGGAAGGGCTGCAAAAAGCCCTTGATCAAATCGACATTCAATTTCGCCCCAATCCTGAGACCGAAAGCAACGACACTTACCTCAACGGCAAAAATGTGGAAAACGAAATACGCCGGCTGGATGTGAGCAATCATGTAAGCCAGGTCAGCTCACTGGGTTTTGTTCGAAAAAAGCTGGTGGAACTCCAGCAACAAATGGCCGAAAAGGGGGGCGTGGTCCTTGATGGTCGCGACATAGGTACTGTTGTTTTTCCCAACGCCGACCTGAAGATATTCATGACCGCATCTCCCGAAACCAGGGCTCAGCGCCGCTACGATGAGATGAAAGAAAAAGGGGAAAACCCCTCGTTCGATGAAATCCTGAAAAATGTGGAGGAACGGGATCACATCGACAGCACCCGGAGTGAAAGCCCCCTGAAGAAAGCTCCTGACGCCGTTACGCTTGACAACAGTCACCTAAACCGTGAAGAACAACTGGAATGGATTATGGAACGGCTCAATCAGGGTTTGCTGAAGGAATAATCGTAAAAACTCCCAGATCTTTAGATTTTTAGATGTGAGATGAATCGCATAACACTGGGAACCTGTATTTCGACACAAAAAAACCTTTTAAACAGGGCTTTCTGAAAAATGAGCATTACGCTTATAGTGATGATATTATGACGGTGTTTCATCAGTATAAAATTATTCTAAGTCATTGGTCTGATGGAACTCGCATGATTGAAGTTTATACATGTTCTTTTGTGACAAACCTTGTCATGCTCGTTTCATCCGTATAAAATTAATTTATTAAGGTCGGATGGAACCTGCCTGGCGGCAAATGAAATGGAGGCTTTCAATTTTTCAGCAAAAAACTATGAGATAGATAGGTTATATTTCAAAAAATGGCAGACAGCCTGATAGGTTTAAACATACCAGCCTTTTTTGTTTCGGTTTTGGGGCAATGCCAAAAAGTAAATCAAAAATTGGTCTGCTGACTTTTTGAGCAGACCCTATACATAAAAGTTCCCGCGAAGGATAAAAAACAATCGTTCTGTAAAAATTAAGGATTTTGAAATTACACACAGAACTTGTATTTTACTCCCTCAATTGTCAAAAAAACGGACCATGTCATCACCCCTGGAACCTCATACCGGCAATCATGTGCCGTTGCATGTAGAAATCGATGAGCATTCGGGTTTCTGCTTCGGGGTGGTACGTGCCATAAAAATGGCAGACGAAGCGCTCAAAGAAGGGAAAAAAATCTACTCCCTCGGGGACATTGTCCACAATGATCTTGAAGTGGGCCGATTGTCAAATTGCGGACTTCAGACCATAGACCACCAGGAACTGGAAGAACTTCAAAGAGGCACTGTCCTCTTCAGAGCACATGGCGAACCTCCCGAATCGTACAACAAGATCAGGGGCAATGGAATTTCCCTGATCGATGCCACATGTCCGGTCGTTTTAAGACTTCAGCAAAGGGTGAAGGCAGCCTGGGATGAAATGCAGAATAAAGGAGGACAGATTGCCATATTTGGCAAAATCGGGCATGCAGAAGTCAAAGGACTCTCCGGACAAACCAACCACCAGGCCATCATCCTGGAAAAGGAAGAAGACGTCCGTCTGATTGACCCAAGCCGGCCGGTGGTCCTTTTTTCGCAAACCACCAAAAGCCCGGAGATGTTTCAAAATGTGGCAGAAGCGCTAAAACGGCGGGCCATGGCGGACGTGGAGGTTAGAATACATGACACCATCTGCCGGCAGGTCTCCAACCGGGCACCTCACCTCAGGGAATTCGCCCGCAAACATGATCTCATCATTTTCGTGGGCGGAGCCAAAAGCAGCAATGCCCGTGCTCTTTATGAAGTATGCCTGGAACAAAACCCGCAAACCCATTTCATAAGTCATCCCGAAGACCTTCAGACCCTTTGGTTTGCCTCCCGGCCGTCCAGCACAGGTGTATGCGGCGCCACCTCAACTCCGGCCTGGCTTATGGAAAAGGTGGCTGAGAAGATCAGGACTTTTTAAAACCTTGAACAAACCCACCCCGCTAAAATCAGATTGTTTAATCAACTCAGAAGCGACCAACCATGAAACTCAACAGCATAGGCGTATTAACATCAGGGGGCGATGCCCCGGGCATGAATGCGGCCATAAGGGCCGTAGTGAGAGGGGCTGTTTACAACGGAGTCCGGGTGTTTGGCATCAAGCGCGGATATCAGGGAATGCTGGACGACGACATCGAAGAGATGCAATCCAGGTCTGTAAGCAACATCATTCACGCTGGTGGCACCATGCTGAAATCAGCAAGGAGTAAAGAATTCCGAACTGAAGAAGGACGAAGGCGGGCGTCCGATAACCTGAAAAAACACGGCATCGACGCTCTTGTCGTCATAGGGGGCGACGGGACCTTTACGGGGGCCCGTATTTTTGGCGAAGAAACAGGCATCCCGGTGGTAGGTGTGCCCGGCACCATTGACAACGATCTTTACGGAACCGATTACACCATAGGTTACGACACAGCGCTGAACACAGTAGTAGAAGCAGTCGATAAAATTCGTGACACAGCAACAGCCCACAACCGGCTCTTTTTTATAGAGGTCATGGGCCGCGATGCGGGCTTCCTGGCCCTTCGAAGCGGAGTTGCTTCAGGAGCTGAGGCCATTCTTGTTCCCGAAGTGCAAACCGACTACGACCAATTGAAAGAATTTTTGCAAAACGGGTATAAACAAAACAAAACCAGCAGCATTGTATTGGTGGCTGAAGGCGACAAAATCGGGGGAGGCGCCATCAAGATCGCAGAGAAAGTCTCACAGGAACATCCCGAATACGATGCCAGGGTTACGATCCTGGGGCATATCCAACGGGGTGGATCCCCGTCGGCTTTTGACCGGGTAAGCGCCAGCCGCATGGGCGTAGCGGCCGTTGATGCCCTGTTGAAAGGCGAAAACAACATCATGATCGGGCTTTCGAACAACCAGATATCGCACACCCCGTTTTCTGATGCCCTGAAAAACAAAAAACCCCTGAATTCACATTTACTGGAAGTCAACAAGATCTTGTCAATCTAAACGGCAGGAGCGAACAAAAACACAGGCTCTCTGGTTTTTTGTTTGGAAAGGGACCTTTATGAACTATCTGGCACATTTATATCTCTCGGGCGATGATCCGGAAATCCTTATAGGAAATTTCATTGGCGACTACGTCAAGGGTCGCCGGTTTACCCGGTATTCTGCATCTGTCCGGACCGGCATTTTGCTTCACCGCCACATAGATACCTTCACCGACCGCCATCCTGTATTCCGGGAGAGTACGGCCCTTTTCAAGCCCATTTTCAACCGGTATGCCGGCGTGGTGGGCGACATCGTATATGACCACCTGCTGGCTGCCCATTGGTCGGAATATGCCGATGTGGACCTGCATACATTCGTGCGTCACGCCCATCGCACTTTAATGCGGCATTATTTCGGACTTCCCGGGCAGGTCAAGCAGTTTTTGCCATTCCTGATCAAAAGCCGGCGTTTGGAAACGTACCAAACTTTTGAAGGCGTGGAAAAGACACTCAATATCATGTCTTCTCATTCGTCTTTGCCACAAAAAACCAATGAGGCAATGCATTGCCTGGAAACGCACTACGAGGAACTGCATCAGCAATTTGCCGGCTTTATGCCCGAAATTGTGCTCTCAACTCAGGCTTTTCTGGC
>JBNJDH010000258.1:0-4939 GCA_051744695.1 Bacteroidota bacterium
ATCCAAAATACACCCTAAAAGGAGGGTATCCTGTGTTCTATGTCTCCAGCAGTGAATGGAACCTTTACGATTTGCTTGTCGATTTTTTCGAATTCAGGGGAATTCCCGCCGGGCCTCTTTTGCTTCAGGAATTGGAACACAGCATTTTTCACTTCTGGAAATCGGGTGGTGGCAATCATGAGCATAAGCTTGATAAGATCCGATTTCTTTTCTCTTTTTTCGAAAACATTGGGTTTGTGATGATCGGTGACAGCGGACAGCGGGACCCTGAGTTGTATCTGCAACTTGCCCGGGAATTTCCCCGCCGGGTGAAGGCTGTCTACATTCGTTGCATCGGGCGTGCTCATAAAAACAAGCAAACCGTTGAAATTGCCCGCGAAATGGACCGCCTTGGCATTCCCATGCTGCTAATCGAAAACACCGAAGAGGCGGCCCGTCATGCCCTCATGAACGGCTATATCGATGCATCGTCCATGCCCGATATTGCCCGTCAGCTCGAAGAAGATCACAACTTTCGTTTTACAGATGTATTTGGATGATGCTGAAATAGCTAAGCTTATGAATCCAGGTTCTTCATCTTTTCTTCATACACTTCATAATCGCTTTTTCCGAAGAGAACAATACGTATAGTCTTCACATGGTCTAAGGTGGGAGCCACTTCTTTAATGGTGGCTAAAGCCATATCTGTTGCTGCTTCCAGGGGGTATCCAAAGGCCCCGGTAGAAATAGCAGGGAATGCTATGGAATCGATCTGATGCTCATCAGCAAGTTTCAGGGCATTCCGGTAACAATCGGCCAGAAGTTTATCTTCCGGTTTGTCCACACCATAGATAGGCCCCAGGCAGTGGATGACATGCTTGTTTGGCAGGTCGTGCCCTCGGGAAATAACCGCTTCACCCGGTTTGATGGGGGCCATAGGGCGGCATTCTTCTTCCAGGCCGGGGCCGGCAGCGCGATGAATGGCGCCTGCAACGCCGCCGCCAATGCGAAGCTGGGCATTTGCCGCATTGACAATTGCGGTCATGTCGGGTTGCGAGGCTATATCGCCTCGCGTACATTCCAGTGTAATTCCAGATATTGTGGTTTTCATAACTCGTATTTTTTGTCCTGAAAAAGAATGGCTGGTTCACGTACATGTCTTTAAAAATGCGCTATTGAAAAAGTCTGAACCAATTTACAATACAATCGTGAAGAATCAAAATCCGGAATTTACGATAACAATTTTCCCCTTTGGATTGTTACAAAATAATAGTCAATTAAAATCCGGAATTATGCGACGAAGGGAGTTTATCAAAAGCGCTACAGCCACGGGGATGCTGGCCGTATCATCTTTCTCTTTTTCCCCGTTTTCTGCAAAAAATGAAAAATACATTTCAGACAGGGTTCAATTGGGGAATACAGGCATTGAGGTTTCCCGGCTGGCTATCGGCACCGGCACGAATGGCTGGAACCAGGAATCGAACCAGACCCGTCAACTAGGCATCAAAGGCCTGGCCGACCTTCTTGAAGCCGGCTTTGATAGAGGTGTGTTTTTCTGGGATTCAGCTGATCAATACGGTACACATCCGCATCTTCGTGAGGCCTTGAAAAGAATTCCCAGGGAAAAAGTTGTGATTCTGACAAAAACGCATGCCAGTACCGAAAAAGAGATGCAGGCCGACCTGGACCGTTTCCGCAAGGAACTCGATACGGATTACATCGATGTGATGTTGTTGCATATGATGACCGATGCCAATTGGCCCCGGCAAAAAGCAGGAGCCATGAATGTGTTGTCTGAAGCCCGGGAGGATGGTATTGTAAGGGCAAATGGTGTTTCATGTCACACCCTTGAAGCATTGAAAACAGCTGCTGAAACAGACTGGGTGCAGGTGGACCTGGCGCGGATCAATCCCAAAGGGACATCCATGGACGATTCGGTTCCCGTGGTTTCCGAAGTTTTGAGAGAAATGAAAGCCCGTGAAAAAGCCGTGATGGGCATGAAAATATTTGGCGCAGGCCGTTTGTCCGGCAGTCCCGATGAATGCCTTAAGTTTGCTCTCGACCAGGAGTTCGTCGATTGTTTCACCATTGGCATCGAAAACCTGGATCAGCTTAAAGACCTTGAAAAGCGGGTTCCTAAAGTGAGCCGGAGAGGGTGAAAAGGGGGTGTTCATAAATTGCGGCTTCTCACGTAAATTGCAACTAACTGACTTCTACAGCAAGCCCTGGTTATGTATAAGGTAGGCTAAAAAGTATAATTGAAAACATCGATGTCTTTTTCAAACCTTTTGGCAATCAGTTTTTTTGTATAATCGGTATACATTTCTCTGTAATTGTTGGACTGAGAATATGGATTGCGGTTTTTGTTTAATTCTTTAAGATCTATCTTTCCGTTTGTAAGTTCTTTTATGTCAATGATGGCTTCTCTGAAATTTTCAATTTTGAAGACATAGTCCATCAAATTTTGCCCGTTTTCATCAAAATGCCAGTCGCATTGGTTCTTGTTGAGGGTTGGGTGGACACAGGTGTCGCTTGCGTAAAGATGTTGTTCGCAAAACTCTTCAAAGGAAATTTTGTTTTTTACAGGAACGCCTTCATTCCTGAAGTATAATGAAACAGCTCTTGCCCATGGGTTCCTGACTGCAGAAAATTTGAAGCAAGAATCAAAAATTTCTTTTGCTCTTTTTCTTAAATCCCAATCTTCAGGGACTTCTTTCGTAGGAAAACTATAATTGTTGCCCAGCGTGGTTTTTAAAAGATAAACATAGACCAGGTCCCGTATCTGGCATATGGTTAAATGATGGTTGGGGATGATTGGGTCTCCGTTTTGTTTGATTTGCGCCCGGATGGAAGTGGAACCTGTCTTGGGAACAGCAATGAAGATGGCATCTTTATCTAAATTGACCGCTTCGTTGATGATCGTGGGTTTGATTCTGTCAATTGTTACCCCAAGGTTGTTTCTGATCAACTTCTTGGCTTCATATATAATGTTTTCCATATTTTTCTATGTCATTTTGATTCTGATGCTTTCCGCAATGCTTCGTTAAATTTTTGCAAATAATCGTTATTCAATTGCTTAATCTTAAAGCGTTGTTTGTGTTAGAATATGGATTATCAATAACCTATGAGTCATCTTTAATCTAACGATCTATTGTTCCGTAAAATCCCTGTCAATGGTTGCTGTGTAAATTATTGCACATAAGCCGGGAGGGCATAGTGGCCTTTTATCCTTAATGTTTTTTGGTTTTGCATAATGGTTCATCACAAATAGGTGTACCTGTCATACGATCGGTTTCTTCAAATATTAAAAACTCAGGTACGCATTTTTGTGATGAACCTGCATAATTTTCAGCTGGATTCTGATTTGTAAAGATAGACTCTGTTAAATTATTATCCAATTCAAGTTTTCCTCTTTTTTGCTCCATATCAAATAGGGGTAAATTGGGTCGTTTGCCTGAAATACAAGCGTAATCTCTATTTGTTTTTCCGGACACCAATGAATTTGATGATTTCCTGTTTTATCTGATTCCATTACTTTTTAGATGCTTTCCCCAATTTATAGAGGGGCACCAATTCACTTAAAATTTCCTATTTTTGCGGATATAAGGAGTGGTTTGCCGGCGTTTTTCACCAGTTTAAATACAGGAGATTATGCTACAATAATCACTGCTTTTTCTTGTTTTTTATCCCATATTTTTAAGACATAGAGAATAAAAGACTTGATAATTACATCCGAAGAAGTTCTACAAGATTCGTTTGAATGTAAAAAAGGTTAGTCGTATATGAATGACGCGGGAATTTTACACAGTACATTAAATCGTATTGACGGGAAAGGATACAAAGCGTATAAAGATATTGAGGGTGCGTATGAATTTAGTGATGAAGGACTTATTTTGCACATTGACCATGTGCAGGGTGATCCTTTTGCAGCGCCAAGCAAGTTACGGGTTACGATTCCTCAGGAAGTAGCCGGTTTCCCGCCTGAAACGTATAGCTCATTGAGCCGGGAGATTGGGACAAGAGATTTCATCACGAGGTTGTTTCAGTCGGCCACCCGGAAATTCTGCAAAAACACAGGTGGAAGCGGCAAGAGCGGAGTTCTGGATGTCGATTCCCCCGGCCAGGAAGTGCTGGCGCGCACTTCAGCTTTTATTAATCAGGATGAAGTAGAAATACGGTTTACTGTCGGATTACCGGCATTTGGCAGAAAAATAGCTGGTAAAGAAGCCCTGCGGATTTTGTTTTCCGAGCTTCCAAAGGTGGTTAGGAATGCTGCCATTTATGATAACATCCCTGGTGCTTCCCTCTTTAATCATATTGAGGTAATCGAAGATGCGGATGTTTTACGGCAAAAAATTGTTGAAAAAGGGCTCGTGTCCTTTATTTCAGACGGGGCGATATTGCCGCGGAACAGTGGTGTAGATCCCCGGCCGTTACAAGGAGAGGATGTTGTCCCTTTTCATTCTCCTGAATCCTTTCATTATCAATTTGAGCTTCCCAATAAAGGCGAAATAAGCGGCATGGGTATACCCGAGGGAGTGAGTCTTATCGTGGGAGGCGGTTTTCATGGAAAATCCACGGTATTGGATGCGATAGAAAGTGGGGTTTATAATCATATTCCCGGTGACGGAAGAGAGTTTGTGGTCACCAATGAGACGGCAATTAAAGTACGGGCCGAAGATGGAAGGAGGATTGAAAATGTCGATATCACCCCATTTATTAACAATCTCCCTTTTCAAAAATCCACGCGGCATTTTAGTAGCGAAAATGCAAGTGGTAGTACTTCCCAGGCGGCGAATATCATTGAAGCACTGGAAGCAGGTGCATCGGCATTGCTGATTGATGAGGATACTTCAGCGACGAATTTTATGATCCGCGATCAGCGAATGCAGCAATTAATTGCAAAAGATCAGGAACCCATTACCCCTTTTGTTGATAAAATACGCCAATTGTATTCCGG
>JBNJDH010000259.1:0-4926 GCA_051744695.1 Bacteroidota bacterium
TCAAACTGCTGAGTGTTGCCGGGGCCTATTGGCGCGGTGATGAAAAGCGCAAACAGCTGACCCGCGTTTATGGCATTTCCTTCCCCAAGCAGAAAATGCTGGATGAATACCTAAAACAACTGGAAGAGGCCCAAAAAAGGGACCACCGGAAGCTGGGACGTGAGCTGGAATTGTTTGCATTCTCCCGTCGCGTTGGCCAGGGGTTGCCGTTGTGGTTGCCCAAGGGAGCCAAATTGCGCGAACGCCTCGAGAATTTCCTGAAACGCGTGCAACTCGAATACGGGTATGAACAGGTAATCACCCCCCACATCGGTCAGAAAGAGCTTTACGAGACATCAGGCCATTATGCCAAATACGGGGCCGATTCTTTTCAGCCCATCAACACACCGGCCGAAGGAGAAGAGTTTCTTCTGAAACCCATGAACTGCCCCCACCATTGCGAAATATTTAAAGTCAAACCTCACTCCTACCGTGACTTGCCGGTACGCTACGCTGAATTCGGAACGGTTTACCGGTACGAACAAAGCGGTGAGCTGCATGGTCTGACAAGGGTGCGTGGTTTTACCCAGGACGATGCCCATATTTTCTGCACACCCGATCAGCTTAAAGATGAATTCAAAAAAGTGATCGACATCATTTTATACATCTTCAAAGCTTTGGATTTCAACGATTACATCGCCCAGATTTCATTGCGTGACCCCAACAACAAAGACAAGTACATCGGGTCGGACGAGAATTGGGAAAAATCGGAACAGGCCATTATAGAGACCTGCAAAGAAAAGGGCATGGAAACCACTGTAGAAACGGGCGAGGCCGCTTTTTACGGCCCCAAACTCGATTTCATGGTTCGCGATGCCATCGGAAGAAAGTGGCAGCTGGGGACCATCCAGATCGACTACAACCTTCCCGAGCGTTTTGAACTGGAATATACAGGGAAAGACAATCAGCCACACCGGCCCATCATGATCCACAGGGCGCCTTTTGGAAGCATGGAACGGTTCATCGCTGTCCTGATCGAACATACCGCAGGAAAATTCCCGCTTTGGCTGACTCCCGAGCAGGCCGTTATCATGCCCATCAGCGAAAAATACAACGAATACGCGAAAAATGTTTTAAAATTCCTGAATAATTCCGATATTCGCGCCGTGTTAGACGAGCGCAATGAGAAGATTGGTAAAAAGATACGCGACAATGAATTGAAGCGCATTCCCTATTTGCTCATTGTGGGTGAAAAGGAAGCTGAAAACAATGAGGTTTCCCTTCGCCTTCAGGGAATCGGCGACCAGGGAAGCATGACACTGGAGGAGCTTGCTTCTACCATTCATCAGGAAGAGCAAAAAATGCTGGAAAAGATTGAAACGTCTTAGGGCGTAATCCCCTGTAAGCCGGGGAAAGGCCGATTGGCATTCAAAAATAAGAGTAAAAGAATTATTGAAAATACAAACCCGCTTAAGGCGGGAAAATAGAGAAAATCAGATTGTTTAACCAAAATTAAAGGAGGGTTTAGACATAGGCAGACCAAAGAAAAATACCGGACGTAACTCCAAAGATGAACTCAGGTACAGGACCAACAAGCAGATTCGCGTACCTCAGGTGCGTGTGGTTGGTGACAATATCGATGAGCCCGGAGTTTATCCGACAAACGATGCCTTAAGAATGGCTGACGAACAGGAGCTCGACCTGGTTGAAATATCACCCAAGGCCGATCCGCCCGTGTGTCGGATTATTGATTATCAAAAGTTCCTCTATCAGCAAAAGAAAAAGCAGAAGGAACAAAAGCAGAAAGCAGTGCAGGTATCCGTCAAAGAGGTTCGCTTCGGACCCAACACGGATGAGCACGATTATCAGTTTAAACTGAAACATGCCGAAAAGTTCCTGAAAGAAGGCGACAAGGTTAAAGCTTTTGTTTTCTTTAAAGGACGGAGCATTCTTTTCAAAGACAAAGGTGAAATTCTGCTGCTGCGCCTGGCCCAGGACCTTGAAGAAGTAGGCAAAGTAGAACAAATGCCGAAACTGGAAGGAAAACGCATGACAATGTTCCTGTCGCCAAAGAAGAAAAAATAGTTATTTTTTCAACCAAAATATAGCGAGCAATGCCAAAAATGAAAACAAACTCCAGTGCCAAGAAACGTTTTGGATTCACGGCCACTGGAAAACTTAAGCGCAAACACGCTTACAAAAGTCACATCCTGACGAAAAAAGCAACCAAAAGGAAGCGGAACCTGACTTATTATGGAGAAGTTCATGAATCAGACCGCGACAACGTCAGGTATATGCTGGGCAAGAAATAAGGCCCGGTAAAATCAATTTTTAATTCATTGAATGACTTAGCCAAAAGATCCTTACCAGGACGCTAACCATTCTAAAAAACAGTAAATTATGCCAAGATCAGTAAATGCTGTTGCTTCAAGAGCACGAAGAAAAAAGGTGATGAAACTCACCAAAGGCTACTACGGCCGGCGAAAGAATGTCTGGACAGTAGCTAAAAATGCCTGGGAAAAAGGCATGCAGTACGCTTACCGCGACCGCAAAACCAAAAAGAGAAATTTTCGTTCTCTCTGGATTCAGCGGATCAATGCCGCCGCCCGTCTCGAAGGCATCTCTTACAGCCGTCTTATGGGGCTGATGAAGAAACAAAACATTGAGATCAATCGCAAAGTTCTGGCCGATTTGGCCGTCAATCACCCCGAAGCCTTTAAGGCCGTGGTGAAGAAAGCCATGAATCAGAACTAAAACTTCAGATAATTTTTCAGAAAAACCCGCATCATTTTTATGGTGCGGGTTTTTTGTGATTTCCAAATACACAATCCCACCTCACCCCCTCGCAACAACCAACAGATTTTGTTATCTTTGCGAATTGCCGGATCTATATAATGCTTTCACCCACGGAGTCCGGCAAAACAAACATTTTGATCACATAAAAAAATCCATATGAAGATAGCACTGATCGGCTACGGCAAAATGGGCAAAGAGATCGAAAAGATCGCCCTTTCCCGCGGACATGAGATAATCGCCCGCATTGACCCTATAGCAACCGGTGAAAATTTTGAAGACGGCGGATTTGAAAAGGCCGATGTGGCCATCGAATTCACCATCCCCAAAGTGGCCTTCTCCAATTACCAGAAATGTTTCGAATACAATAAACCAGTGGTATCGGGAACCACGGGCTGGCTGGACAAGCTACCCGAAATCAAAAAAGCCTGCAATGAAGAAGGACAGACTTTTTTCTATGCATCAAATTTCAGCATAGGCGTGAACATTCTGTTTGAACTGAACCGCCACCTGGCAAAAATCATGGACACCCGTGACGAGTACGATGTTGAAATGACCGAGGTTCACCACACACAAAAGCTTGATGCCCCTAGCGGCACCGCCATTTCACTGGCAGAAGACCTTATCGAAAACATCGCACGAAAAAAAGAATGGAAACTCGACAATGCCGAAAAAGATAGTGATTTGGTGATCAAAGCTGAGCGGGAAGGCGATGTTCCCGGTATTCACACAGTTAAGTATGAATCGGATGTAGATGAGATAAGCATTCATCACAGCGCCAAATCACGGAAAGGATTTGCCCTGGGAGCCGTACTGGCAGCCGAATTTGCAGCAAAGAACCAGGGGTTTCTCTCCATGCAAGACCTGTTGAAGTTTTAATCCACATAACGATAGATCCTTAGATTTTTAGATTTAAGATGATTGATATTTTGTTGATAAACTGTATTTGAACACAGACAGCCCTTCAGCTTTAAACGCCTGAATAACAGATGCTTGCAAAAGCTTAACTGACCATTAAAATAACGAAGATAAACTGATTTTTTCATAATGATTAAACTGCAAAACGTTTCCAAAGCAAACTGGATCAAATTCAGCATTGCTGCCCTGTTGTTTACACTGTGGGTGATATGGATCGGTAATTATTGGATATTGCTGGGACTTCCCGTGATTTTTGACCTGTACATCACCAATCTTGTGCCGTGGGGCGCCTGGAAAAAAACCAAAGACGGAAGTAAACCACCGGCCTGGAAAGAATGGCTGGATGCCCTGATTTTTGCCCTGGTGGCTGTTTACCTGATCAACATATTCTTTTTCCAGAATTATAAGATTCCCACCTCTTCGCTGGAGAAAACATTGCTGGTAGGCGATCACCTGTTTGTCAGCAAAATGAGCTACGGTCCCCGTACGCCCATAACCCCGTTGTCCTTTCCGCTGGTGCAAAACACCTTCCCCATCATTAATACCAAATCATACAGCAAAAAGCCCCAGTGGGATTACAAGAGACTGGCAGGCTTTGGGGAGGTTGAAAGAGACGACATCGTGGTTTTCAATTTCCCGGCCGGCGACACGGTGGCATTTTTGAGGCGCAATCCTGCCTATTTCAACATCACCCGGAACATTGGAAGAAATCTGCTCGAGGATTCAGATTCGGCGGAGACCGAATACCAACAGCGCTTAAGAGAACGGCAGGCAGGGAAACGGTACATTGAACAAAATCCGAGGGAATTTGGGGAGATTGTAGCCCACCCGGTAGACCGCCGGGACAATTACGTGAAACGTTGCGTGGCCCTGCCGGGCGACACTTTTGAAATCAGGCACAATCAGATTCACATCAACGGGGAAGCGGTGGAAGACCCCGAAAAAGTCCAATACAATTATAATGTCGTCACAGACGGCACCCAGTTAAATAAAAGATTCTACGAGCGTTTGGGAATCAGCAATGATGACCGATATGAAGGCGGCATGGGGCCCCGTTACAAACTGCCGCTGACCCGGGAAATGCTGGAAAAAGTAAAGAAAATGCCTTTCATCAAGGACGTTTACAAGGATGAAATCAAACCCGACACCTCCGGAAGACAGGTATTCCCTTACAGCCAGTACTTTTCATGGAGCCGCGACAATTACGGCCCAATGGTCATTCCCGAAAAAGGTGCC
>JBNJDH010000260.1:0-4917 GCA_051744695.1 Bacteroidota bacterium
CAGCCCGCCAGGCCCTGAAGATCGTTGATGCAGGAGGCGAAATTGTCCGGATCACCACCCAGGGGCGGCGGGAAGCGGCCAATCTGGAAAACATCAGGCAGTCGTTATCCGGCCATGGGTGTTCGGTTCCACTGGTTGCTGATGTGCATTTCAACCCTGCTGCCGCTGAAGAAGCCGCCCGGCATGTGGAAAAAGTCCGCATCAACCCGGGAAACTTCACAGGCGGGGCAAAAAAGTTCCGTCACATTGCAAAAGGTAGTGAAGAAGACCTTAAAGGGCAAAACCAGATCCGCGAAAAACTGGTGCCTTTTCTTCAACTTTGCCGCGAAAACGACACAGCCATCCGCATCGGAACCAACCACGGCAGCCTCTCCGACCGTATGATGTCCCTCTACGGAGACACCCCCGAGGGGATGGTGGAATCCTGCATGGAATACCTGCGAGTCTGCCGTGAAGAGGATTTCCACAACATCGTTCTGAGCATCAAATCGAGCAACACCCGCATCATGGTGCATACGGTGCGTTTGCTTGTGGTACGGATGGCCCGGGAAGACATGCATTATCCCCTGCATCTCGGAGTCACTGAGGCCGGAAGCGGAGAAGACGGACGGCTGAAATCGGCTGTGGGCATCGGGGCCCTGTTGGCCGACGGAATCGGGGACACCATCCGCGTTTCACTGACAGAACCTCCTGAAAACGAAATCCCTGTTGCCAACAAACTTGTGGCCCATTTCAAAAAAAGAGAAGGCCACTCCCCTGTTGATGAAACAGAGACGCCACATTACAGTCCTTTTCAATACCGGAAACGCAACACCCATGAAGTACTGGGGACCGGAAGCGAAAAGCCTGCCGTGGTTATGACCGATGTCAGAGGATGGACAGATTTTGGCACTCCCGAAGAAGAGCCGGAATTTGTGTTCTCCGATTATCACCAAATACCGGAATTGCCACCCTCTTACAGGCAAGCCTTGAAAATTGTTGCACAAGAGCAGCTGTCCGGGCAATCACCCTCAAAAGATGTTGCCCCCCTTTTCAAAGCAGATGAAAACTGGGATGGCCACAATGGCCCCGTGGCATTGCAAATGAGCTACAAAGATCTGACAGATGAGACCATCCAAAAAATGAAGACGATAAGCCGGGTCCTCATCATTCTGGAATCAGATCATGTCAATTGCACAGCCGAAATGAGAGCATTTTTCATGAAGATGCAAAACCACGGACTGACCCATCCGGTGATTGTATCCCGCACTTATAATGAACCTTCCGTGGAAGACTTCCAATTGCAGGCAGCGGCCGACACAGGCCTGATCTTCCTCGACGGATACGGGGACGGCATTTGCTTGTCCGGGTCATATATCACCCCCGAAACGGCCATCGCCACTTCATTCGGAATTCTCCAGGCTTCGCGGGTTCGTTTTACCCGCACCGAATTTATTTCCTGTCCCGGATGCGGACGCACCCTCTTTGATCTCCAAAAAACCACCGAAGAGGTTCGTCAGAGAACAGGTCATCTCAAAGGACTCAAAATTGCCGTCATGGGATGCATCGTCAATGGCATCGGAGAAATGGCCGATGCTGATTACGGTTACGTGGGGGCCGGCCCCGGCAAAGTCTCTTTGTTCCGGAACAGGGAGCTGGTGCGCAAAAACGTGGACGAAGAACATGCTGTAGAAGAACTGGTCCATCTCATTAAAGAATTTGGTGACTGGAATGAGCCCGTTGAATAAATCTTGCTGTTAGTCAAAAAAATGTGGCCAAAAGTGTAAAACAAGCAGGCAATTGACAACCATCCTTACAGAAAGCACGTAATATTTTTTACCTTGCAAGGTGTTGCAAAATTTCGTTGGTTATCATAACATTCATACAGACCCGGTCACATGAAATTGTTCCGCATCATTTTACTTTGTTTCATTCCCTTATCGGTCTTTGCCGGTGAGATCGAACTCAACGGCACTTACCAGGGAGAAAACATCTATGTAAAAAACCCTTATGCCGAATCGGGGGTGGGTTTTTGCGTGTATGAAGTGCAGGTAAATGGCATGACCACCACCGATGAGATCAACTCCAACTCCTTCGAGATTGATCTGGCAGTTTTCCGTTTTGCCATTGGCGACCCCGTTAACATCAGCATCAAATACAAAGAGGGATGTAAACCCACCGTCGTCAACCCGGAAGTCATCACCCCCGAAGCCACCTTTGAAACGGTTGATATTTTCGTTGAAAACAACAAACTCATCTGGGAAACCGTCAATGAAGCCGGGTCTTTGCCCTTTATCGTTGAACAATACCGTTGGAACAAGTGGATACGAATGGGGCAGGTTGAAGGAAAAGGGACCAAAGATACCAACCGGTACGAACTCCCTGTCAGGATCCACTCGGGTGAAAACCGTTTCCGGGTCCGCCAGAAAGATCCTCACAATGGACGCCGCTTGTCGCCGGAAGTCAGCGTCGAAAATGATCAACCCCAAATCACACTGGACTCAAAAACCGTGAGTGACGAACTCATCTTTTCCGCTCCTACCCTTTACGAGATATACGATATGCACGGACGCATTGTATTTAAAGGCTATGGCGACACCATCAACGTGGAAGAACTGGAAAAAGGAGATTACTTCCTCAATTTTGACAACCGGATGTCGCAATTCAAAAAACGGTAAAGGGGGATTTCTATTCCACAGATAATTTTGCGGAACTCATTCCCCGGTTGTAACTTGCGGGCTGAATAAAAACGATCGCCGCATGACCAAGTACATTTTCATCCTCATCGCCCTGGTTATTGGAGGGTTTTTGTCCGTTCAGGGTAGCATCAATGCCCATCTGTCATCATATCTGAAACATCCCCTTCAGGCTTCCCTTACCAATTTTCTGGTGGGCACAGTCATCCTGATCATTCTGAACATCATCCTGAAACCAAGTCTGCCATCGATTGCGGAGATGCGAGGCATCCCGTGGTACCTCTTCCTTGGCGGAGCCATCGGTGCCATGTTTGTCACCTCCGTGGTATTATTGATCCCCCGAATCGGGGTGGCCACCATGCTGGCGGCATCCATTGCCGGACAGCTCATTATTGCCTCGGTAATCGACCATTTCGGTTACTTCAATGTGTCGGAGCACCCTTTTACCCTGAGCCGGGCTGTCGGCATCCTGATGTTGCTGGGAGGCATTATGCTCATTCAAAAATAGTGCATGCAGGGGCCAGAAACACATAAAACAATTTTCCGGCTGCTCCTGTTTGCCTTCCTGGTCTCTCTGCTGGCAAGCTGCGATCCGTTCCGGACAAAACTGGACCAGGATGATGTCCGCCATTACACCAGCTCACCTGAGACGCAAGATACCACCCTATCGGGCGAAAAATTGAACATCATGTCCTGGAACATTAAATTTGGTGGAGGCCGGATAGATTTCTTTTTCGACTGCCACGGTGACCGCGTCATCATGGACTCCTCAGAAGTGATTCCCCACCTCGACAGCATCGTTCAATTTATTAACCAAACCCGTCCCCACATTTTATTCACCCAGGAAATCGATGTGGACAGCAAACGCAGTGCATTCATCGACCAGGTGGATTGGATTCTGAAAAGAACCCATTTCAATTATGCCACATATGCGCCGCAATGGCGGGCCACTCACATCCCGTCCGACGGTCTGGGAAAAATGAATTCCGGCAATGCCATATTCTCCGTCACGCCGCTGCTTAATGCAAAAAGGATACAACTACCGCTGATTGAAGAACAAAACTTCCTGGTCCGCTATTTTTACCTTCGCCGCAATCTGTTGGAGACGACCACAGTTCTTAAAAACGACACCCTCAGGCTTTTAAACACCCATCTGTCGGCATATGCATCCGACGGGACCAAAAAGAAACAACTGGATATTGTTTTCAACCATCTTGATTCTCTTGATAACTTAAGGAAAGATTTCGTAATGGGCGGTGATCTGAACACCTTGCCCCCCGGCACTTCACAAGTAAAAGACTTCCCCGATTCAGCCTGTGAAGGAGATGAATTCCAGGCGGATGATCACTCCCGTGAAACCGATTGGATGACCCCCTTCTATGAACGCTTCAATGCGGCCATTCCGCTACAGGATTATAATGAGCGCAACACGCCTCATTTCACCCATACCACCAACAAAAGCGGGTTCTGGAACCGAAAGCTGGATTATATATTCAGCAACCTGCCTCTTTCTTCCGGCATTACCTTCCAGTCAAAGAAAAACGGCGGATTCCCGACCATGCATTTGTCTGATCATTGTGCGGTAGAAGCAGAATGCCATTTTCCCCTAGATGTCAACCAAAAAACCAAACCCCATGAGAATTAGCACTATGCTTTAGCATGGTGATTTCAGGGCCACCACTGCACCCCTTAAAAAGCCCGGCCATGATAACACTCAGAGACGGGCTTATTATTTCTCCAAAAAGATGCCAATTTCCCCAATATCACCTGTTCAACAACATCCAACTAACACAAACCCCTTGTTCCCAATCCGGAATAATTTCGTTAATTTTGCCCCCTGTAAAATTGCACCTATAAACAGTTACATTATGGCAGATAAATCAAATCAATCGCTGTTCAATGAATTTCCTCCCGTTTCCACGAAGGAATGGATGGACAAAGTAACAGCGGACCTCAAAGGGGCTGATTTTGAGAAAAAGCTCGTCTGGAAAACCAACGAAGGTTTTAATGTCCGGCCTTTTTACAGGCAGGAAGACCTGGAAGGACTGGAGTACCTGGATAGCCTTCCCGGGGAATACCCTTACGTAAGGGGAACCAAAATCCACAACAAGTGGCGGGTCCGTCAGGATATCGACGTGACCGATGTGAATGAAGCCAACCAGAAAGCCCGCGAAGCGACATCCCGCGGAGTAGATTCCATCGGCTTTTTCCTGAAGGATGAAAAGCTCGTATCCAAAGAAAA
>JBNJDH010000261.1:0-4895 GCA_051744695.1 Bacteroidota bacterium
ACCCATGCGGTCTTACGGATATTCAGATGGTGCAAACTTCTGAGCTGGGTGGTCCGCAATCATTTGATCAGGCAGCAGCAATGGTGGTCGTTATATAGATCTAGTTGAAAAATGGCAGCCCGGCGGGATCATTTTTTTCCGAAACGATATTGATCCGGCTGTCAGAATGAGCAACTATATGCAGGAACTATCGGATGTTCCCCTTTTTGTGGTGGCTGATGGTGAACTGGGACTTGGGATGCGTTTCAATGAAACCATATCATACCCCAAAGCCATGACCCTTGGTGCGGTGCAGGACGATGACCTGATAGAGCAGATGGGGGCAGAAGTTGCCCGTCAGTTCCGGGAGGTGGGCATTCATGTTAATCTTGCACCTGTCGGGGATGTTAACAACAATCCTGATAATCCGGTAATTGGAACCCGTTCATTTGGTGAAGATTCTGAAAATGTGGCTCATAAGTCGGCCGCCTTTCTCGCCGGCCTCCAGAAAGGCGGGGTGATGGGGGTAGCCAAACATTTCCCGGGACATGGGGATACCGATGAAGATTCTCATAAAACTTTGCCCTACATACCGCACTCGCGGGATCATCTCAACCGTGTTGAAATGCCTCCTTTTTCTGCCATGATCGACAGTGGTGCCTGGGGAGTTATGACGGCCCACCTTGAAGTGCCTGCCATTGAACCCGAAGCAGGTTTGCCCGCCAGTTTTTCTTCAAATGTTATTCAGGATGTTTTGCGTGATTCATTAGGTTTCGAAGGGCTTGTCATCACCGATGCTGTCAACATGCAGGGAGCCAAAACGGTTGCAGAACCCGGCCGTGTGGATGCGCTGGCGCTTAAAGCCGGTAACGACATTGTGGAATATACAGAAGATCTCCCAGGGGCTGTAAAGGCTGTGGAGGCAATGATTTCTCAAGGAGAGCTTTCCTGGCCCGAAATTGAAAAGAAGTGCAAAAAAGCTCTTGCATTTAAGCACCATTTGGGTTTGACAGAGACTCCCTATGTAGACCCGGATGGCCTTATGGAGCGAGTTGTCAATCCGGAAGCCCGGTTGTTGGAACGGAATCTTTATGAAGCAGCCGCTACGGTTCTGGTCAATCGCGAAGATGCCATTCCCTTGAAAAACCTTGATGAAGGGGATTTTGCCTGTGTGGTGACGGGGGAGGCTTCTGCCTTTGAAAAACGTGTCAATAGTTATCTTGAAATGCCCGTTATCCGCATTGAGGGCGGGGGTGAAGAGGAACTGACCAAACAACTGGAGCAAATTAAGGACTTTGACCGCCTTGTTGTAGCCATAACATCCGAAAGCCGGGATTTACCCGCCGATGTCAAAAAATCCTTCATAGAATTGATGAATGACCGGGAAAGCATTGCTGCCTTTCTGGATAATCCCTATAAGATGGATGGTTGGTATGGTTTGGAAAATATTGATGGGCTGATGGTTGGATACCAGGATAATGCTGTGGCTCAGGATGTGGCCGCCCAGGTTTTGTTTGGCGGGGTAGGTGCCACTGGGCGTTTGCCGGTATCTGTGGACAATCGCTTTGCTGCGGGGGACGGAGTGGATACTCCTGGTGGGCGCCGGTTCACACATTCATTGCCCGAGGCCGAAGGAATGGACAGTCACCGCATTTCAGCCCGTGTGGACTCCATTTTGAATAAAGCCCTGGATGAAAAAGCGTTTCCAGGTTGTCAGGTATTGGTGGCCCGCCGGGGCAATGTAATTTTTCATGAGGCTTATGGCTTTCATACCTACGAAAAGAGGCATCCGGTTAAAACCGACGATTTATACGATTTGGCCTCCGTGACAAAAATTACCGGTCCTTTGCCTGTTCTCATGAAATTTGTCGGCGAGGGCCGGATTGATCTTGACGCCCCGATAAGCGATTATTTTTCTGACTGGGAGTCTGGTTTTTTCAGGCCCTCCAATAAAGAAGACCTGATTTTTCGGGATGTTTTGGCCCATCAGGCCGGGTTGACTTCCTATATAGCCTTCTGGCGAATGGCAATGAAGAAGAATCGTTATGCCGGTCGCTGGTTTAATCTAAATGAGGGAATTGAAGTGGATGATCATCTCTATATAAAAGAGCGGTTTAAGCGAAAAATATACCGGAGTATCCGGAAGAGCGAGCTGGTTGACGACAGAGAGTACCACTATTCCGGGCTTTCTTTTATGATTTATCCCCGTATGATCAGTGAAATGACTGAAACGGATTATGAGTCTTTGGTCGACTCCGTTTTTTATGATCCGTTGGGCGCATCTTCGTTGATGTATAAGCCGCTTCGGGAATATTCCCTTCAACAGATCACCCCCACCGAATACGATGCTGTCTTTCGCAAAAAGCAGATTCACGGCCGGGTGCATGATGAAGCAGCTGCTGTTATGGGAGGGGTCAGCGGCAATGCTGGTCTTTTTTCCAACGCAATGGACCTGGCTAAAGTGATGCAGATGTATCTGAATGGCGGAAAATATGGAGGAAGGCAATATCTCGATTCCACCGTTGTGCGCGAATTTTCACGCAGGCAGTTTCCCGAAACCGACAATCGCCGCGGGCTGGGGTTTGATAAGCCAAAACCGGAGAATGATACCCTATCGATGGATGAAGCTTATCCGGCGCCGGAAGTCAGTCAGGAGAGTTTTGGTCATTCAGGGTTTACCGGCACTTTTGTGTGGATGGATCCCCGCTATGATCTTTTGTATATTTTTCTCTCCAACAGGGTGTATCCCGACCGAAGCAATACGAAGATCTACGATATGAATATTCGTACCGCCGTTCAGCAGGTGTTTTATGATGAACTAAAGTGATGTTTCATCGCCCCACAGTTTGTATGTCTTCTGAAGGATCCTTCCCCGTGATGTCAATTTCCTGTGAAGGATCTTTCAATTTATAGAAGGCTCCGCTGCTGGTTAGTTCAATGTCGATGATTCCTGTGACGATCAGGTTAACCAGTATTTTTTCGGCTTTTTTACGGGAAATCTGCGCAATTCGGGAAAATTTCGAATGGGTGATGTAAGCACTTTCTTTGTTTAGCCAGGTGAGCAAAGTCTGTTCGGGTTCTGTCAACTGAAAGAATGTTCCCTGCTCTTTTTTCTGCCGCATCCAGACTTTCAAAAGAATGCGATTGGCCAGCAGATTCTGGTCGTTTACCCTGATATAAACTTTATATTGTCCCTGAGGCGTAGGAGCTTTGTGGGGGCGGTTTTCACTTTTGGGAACCACTATTTCCAGTACTGTTTTGCCTGCTGCTTTCCATTCATGTGTTTCGAAGGGAACCCTTGGTTTACAGTAACGTTGAGCCGCTGCTTCCACCATGTAGTATTCTTCATCTGAAGCAATACCGGCGATCTTCCCGTTGTCTTTCACCCCGATCAGCAACCTTCCACCTTCCGTATTGGCAAAAGCGGCCAATGAACGGGCAATTTTTTTGCTGTCGTTAATGGCGAACTTGAAATCCTGATTTTGATGCTCGCCTTCAGCGATTAGGTTTTTAAGGTAATTCTTCACTCCGTGCCAGTTTTATTGGGCCGAAAAGGCTCAATTTGTTCTACTGCAAATTTCGGCAAAAATCTCATAAATATAAAATCATTTGAGACCATTAAGGGAACTCCAGAAGGGGAGGTGGGTATGAGAGTTTAGAATTAATAAAAATTAAGGATTTTATAGATGCAATGTTAAAAACATGACATGCGTCATAGTTAAAGTTGTTTAGAAAATCCAATTTTAATAGAGAAAAAAATCTTCAATTTATTTATATATTTAAAGATCAGCGTTATGCTTCAAACAGGAGAATTGGTTAAAAAGCTGGCCGACCGTCATGGACGGAGAGAAGAGAGTTTGTTGCCCATTCTTGAAGATGTCTATGAAACCCAACATCTGGTCTCGGAAGATGCTATGGTTGAAATAGCCCGTGAACTTGACATCTCTGCAGCAAGAGTGTATGGGACTGCAACCTTCTATTCCTTTCTGGAGACGGAAAAATGCGGAAAGTACGTCATCAGGGTATGCAAAACAATTACCTGCATGATGCACGGAAAAAACCAGATCATTGAAGAGCTTCAGGAACAATTGAAGGTCAAACTTGGTGAGACGACATCTGATGGTTTATTTACATTGCAAGAGACCAATTGCCTGGGGCAATGCCATAAAGGGCCGGCCATGCTCATCAATGATGTACCCTATACGGAATTAACCCCCGGTAATGTACGGGATATTATTAACGAATATCGCCTGAAGGAACAACAACAAGCTGCCTCATGAAGGAGAAATTCATTGATATCAGGATTTTAACCCATCCCTGTCGATACAATGTTCTTTACTGTTTTCTGCCCTCAATAAGAGGTCTTTGCTAATCTTTGAAAAAAACATCTTATGCATAGTAGTCTGAAACGTTTAGACCTGATTTTTAAGAATGAGCATGATGCGCATGACATTCTTGAAAAATCGCTGGTCCGCAATAATCAGGAGTTGATTGAAGATTTGATGAGTTCAGGGCTGAAAGGCCGTGGCGGAGCCGGTTTCCCCACCGGCCTCAAATGGAAATTGACGGCCGATGCACCCGGCGAGGAAAAATTTGTGATTTGCAATGCTGATGAAGGGGAACCCGGTACTTTCAAAGACCGTGAGATTCTTTCGAGTGTGCCCCACAAGGTGATGACAGGCATGGCT
The DNA here is from genome assembly GCA_051744695.1 of Bacteroidota bacterium. Classification (GTDB taxonomy): domain Bacteria; phylum Bacteroidota; class Bacteroidia; order Bacteroidales; family Marinilabiliaceae; genus Marinilabilia. Next base: position 4,668 of record JBNJDH010000261.1, read on the forward strand.
GTTTGTGCCCACATTATTGGGGCTGAAAAGGGTTTTATTTACCTCCGGGGGGAATATAAATTCCTTATCCCTGAACTGAATAAAGCCATTGAGGAGTTTCATGGCTTTTGTGATAAGTTGGGGCTGAATTTCCGCATAGAAATATTTACAGGATGCGGAGCCTACATTTGTGGCGAAGAAACAGCCCTGTTTGAGAGTATGGAAGGACAGCGCGGTGAACCCCGAAAC
>JBNJDH010000262.1:0-4886 GCA_051744695.1 Bacteroidota bacterium
TCCCGTCGTTTTTCATTGAACCGGCTGTAATCCAGATATTCGCGTCCACGAGCATTCCAGGCCTGCACATCTTCCGATTTATCACGATCATAAGGTGTATAAGGAAGGCCACCGGCAAACCTCCATTTCAGGCCAAAATCCCAGTTGTTCTCAAAAGAACGATTGAAGGTAAATGTCAGCAAATGCCCGCTGTCCCAAGAAGAAGAAACATAATTGCCGTTAATATCCGTGTACTCGCTATTGACCCAGGTGTAGGCCAGGATGTAACTAAAACGACCCCGTTTCCGTTGCCGGACCAACAACTCGGCCCCGTAGGCCCGGCCGGCCGAAGTACTAGTGACCTCTTCGGCGCCCAATACACCGAAATCGCCCCCTTTACTTGCCAGAGACACCGAATCATTTACAGAAAAGGGATAATCCTCATAATTTTTTAGAAATCCTTCTACACTGATGCGAGAGGAAGTATTGGGCCGCCATTCAACACCCCCGATGAAATGATCGGCCCGGATGTAAGAAAGACCGTTCTCTTTGTTAACCAAAACCCCATCATTGTTGCGGAAGCCAATGGAGGTATAAGGCGGCAACTGAAAATAACGGCCTGTATTAAAATTCAGGCTAAATTGAGGAGCAAAGCTGTAAGAAGCCGAAAAACGGGGACTGAATTGTTGCAACGGATCACTCATATAAGAACTAAAGTTGTTGCCATCCATTCGCACTCCGAGACGAAGATCCAGTTTTTCATTAAAATAAGACCCGGAAACCGATCCAAACAATCCATACTCAAGAAAATCGACCTCCGAACGGTAATTTACCTCCCTCTCTTGTCCATCACGAAATTCCCTGTCAAAAGTGCGGTTGTAATAAGAAGCAGTTTCCAGGTTAACCCCACTCCTCAATGTATATCGACCGGGATTGCTGTAAAGCTCAAAACGCAACCGGTTCTGAATTTCATCGCTCACATAATCTGTAACAAGCTTTTCAGGATCACTTTCATCATTGTCCTCGTATTTATAGATGGAATTGTTCAGATGACTCCGACTCAAGGTCAATTCATAGTAATTGCTCTCCATGAAATGCTTGAAATTAGCCCCCACTGTATAATTCCACTGCTCGTTGACAGGCAGATATTCAACAATGTAACGGTTCTCCTCTGTAGGATCGGGCGAAGGATTAAGTTTAAACTGGTCAACCGCCCCCACTCCAAGGAGGGTCAGTTCATTTTTGCTGTCAAAACGGGTTCTTGTCCGAAACTGAAAATCGTTGAAAGTAGGCAGAAAAGGCAACCCGATTTGATCGAACAAAAACTGAAGATAAGAACGACGAACAGAGAAAAGACCACCTGTTTTTTCCCCAAGAGGTGTATTGGCCGAAAGCGACAATTCTGAAGCGCCTAAGGTAGCTTTAAAGGATGGATCATCCCGGTTGGCATCGATCTGTTTGAATTCGAAAACAGAACTCAACGCATTGCTGCGATCGGCCGGGAAAGCACCCGAATAAAAATCCACTTCACGTATGAAATCCACATTCAAAATTCCCACAGGCCCTCCGGAAGCTCCCTGCGTGGCAAAGTGATTGAGTACGGGAATCTCGACTCCGTCAAGAAAAAAGCTGTTTTCGGCCGGACCACCTCCCCTGACAATCAAGTCGTTCCGAAATGAGACCGTTCCCCCGACGCCGGGAAAACTTTGCAGCACTTTGCCCAAATCACGGGCCGCCCCCGCTCCTTTTTCTATCTGCTCAATACCAATGCGGCGCAACGAAACCGGGGATTCGCCCTCACGCACAAATGAACCAGCACTGACCTCCACCTCATCAAGTTCAGTGGTCTTCTGCCGCAATGGTACTTCAATAAAATTAGACCCTACCGATGAAAGACGGATTTGTTCCGTCACCTTTTTTTCATAACCCACAAAAGAGAGTTGAAGTCTGATGAACCCGGGTTCAAGTTCTTCAAAGAAAAACTCCCCGTTCTCATCACTGGTGGTCCCGGTGTTGGTTCCTTCCACAACCACGTTGACAAAAGGCAGGGGCTCATTGGTATAGGCATCTTTGACAACGCCACGCAATGTGGCAGTCTGTCCAAAAGCGGCTGGTGCAGCAAGTAAAAAAACAATGAAGGTGCTGTAAAAATATCTTTTCAGATCCATTTGTTTAGCATTTGGGTTGAAAAAATTAAACAATCAGATTGGAAAGATGTTTAAGAGTCACCCGAATTTCACAAAATCAAAAGCCGGAAAAAGGAACAAATTCCCTCTGCCTACTCAAAAAGGCCCTCATCCCTGATAAGCATCAGCACAGCCGATTGAGGAACAATGACATACTTGCGGTTGTTGAAATCAATCTCGAAAGCGTTGTTCTGAATATAAATGGCCAGATCGCCTTCTTGTGCCTGGAGAGGCACATACCGGACATTCTCATTTTTAGACTTCCAGGGCTCTTCCTCTTCCATAACGGCAGGAATGGGATATCCCGGCCCGGTTTTGATCACATAGCCCTGGTGAATTTTCTCTTTTTCGTGCACATTGGGTGGAAGATAAAGCCCCGATTTGGTTTGTTTTTTCACATCTTTGGGCTGGATCAACAGACGATCGCCCACAACAATGAATTTACTCAGGTCTTGCTCGTTAATCTCTGGCACCATATTATTTTTTTCGGGCAAATATAAGAATAATCCGGCCCAAAAGTCTATTTTTGGGGCTGACAAAACAAAAGAACGCCGACATGCTGAAAAAAGTCCCTCACACTTATGTGATTATATTTTCTTTGATCGTCATTGCCGCCGTTGCCACGTGGTTTGTCCCGGGCGGGGAATATGTCCAGGTGGGAGAGGCCCCCGAATCAGGCGGCACTCCCCAGGTAGAATTCCGGGAAGTAGAGAGCCAACCCCAGACATGGCAGGTTTTCTCAGCCATGTTTGAAGGCTTTGAGAAACAGGCCGGCATCATCGTTTTCATCCTGATGATCGGCGGTGCTTTCTGGATCTTGAACGACAGTAAAGCCATTGACATCGGCATCCTCTCTTTTCTGAACTTCACGCGAAAACTTAATAAATACAAACTGATCAGGGCCATCGGGGCCAACAACATCATCATCGTCATGATCATGTTGATGTTCTCGATATTTGGGGCCGTTTTCGGCATGAGTGAAGAGACCATTGCCTTCGTGGTAATCGTGGTCCCTCTGGCCATTTCAATGGGATACGACAGCATCACCGGGGTTTCAATGGTTTTTGTAGCTGCCGGACTGGGTTTTGCAGGGGCCGTTCTTAATCCTTTCACCATTGGCATTGCCCAGGGACTGGCCGGATTACCACTATTTTCAGGGTTTGAATACCGGGTATTTGCCTGGGTTGTCATCAACGTCATTGGCATTGGATATGTATTGTGGTATACCAGGCGTATCAAGAAAGACCCCCGCCGTTCGCCGGTTTATGAAGAGGACCACCAATGGCGGCATGAAGTCAGTGAAAACAACAACAATACACAGCATGGGACTTACAAGTCTACCTGGGTAACCTATTTCCTCATGCTTACTGCCCTGGTCCTTTTCTCCATTAACTGGCCCGTCACCACCCTCACCATAGGAGGCGGAGACGGCATCACCGGCTGGTTCCTTCCGGTTTTAACAGCTTTATTCGGGCTTTCCGGTTTTGTGGCACTCCGAAAATCAGCACCTGCCTTCGTGCTTGTGATCCTGGGCTTCACAATACTGTTCCTGATCGTAGGTGTAATGGGATTTGACTGGTACATCATGGAAATTGCCACCTTGTTCTTTGCCATGGGCATTTTGTCGGGTGCTGCAATGAACAAAAGCCCCGATAAGATCACCAATCTTTTTATTGAAGGGGCCAAGGATATTATGCCCGCTGCTCTGGTTGTTGGACTGGCCGGCGGCATCATCGTGATCCTGGAAGACGGAAACATCGTTCACACCATTTTGCATGCCATGGCAAGCGGAATGGAAGATATGGGAAAAGTCGCCTCCGTGGGCATCATGTACATCATTCAATCGGTAATCAACATCGTAATCCCCAGTGGTTCGGCCAAGGCAGCCCTTACCATGCCGATCATGGCACCTTTTTCCGACCTTATTGATATATCGCGACAGGCAACAGTTATGGCTTTTCAGTTTGGCGATGGCTTTACCAACCTTATCACACCCACATCCGGAGTGTTAATCGGCGTCCTTGGTGTTGCACGCATCCCATATGTCAAGTGGGCCCGATGGATAGCTCCCCTTATTACCATCCTGATCATTTTGGGCTTTCTGCTGCTCATCCCAACAGTAACAATGAATTTAAGCGGCTTTTAACGAGCCATTAATAATTGCCGGTCCTGATTTTTTGACCATTTACTTGTAGGTTTATTGATTTGTTTTTAGGTTTACTTTTGCGAAAAATTGGTCTGTCAGGATGACCGAGAAAAACATAACGGTTTCGCCGCAAGGGGTTTAAAAAAACACAGATGCTTATGGCAAAACCTCATTCCGGCAGGCAGACACAAACAAATGCATTACATTATGGCACGTCCCGAAAAAGTACTGAAGTATTGTCCAAGCTGTGGGTCAGGACTTTTTAAACCCGTTTCTTCCAAATTATTTAAATGCGAAAGTTGCGGCTTTAAATTCTTCATCAACAGTGCAGCAGCAGTAGCAGCGGTTATGGAAAATGAAGAAGGAGAACTATTGCTCACCGTAAGGGGCGTAGAACCCAACATCGGGGCCCTTGATCTGCCCGGCGGATTTGTCGATCCTATGGAAGGTGCAGAAGAGGCCCTGAGAAGAGAGATTAAAGAAGAACTCAATCTGGAAATCACAGGTCTTGAATATCTGGGCAGTTTTCCAAACGAATACATCTACAACAACTACTCAGTCTTCACCACTGATTT
>JBNJDH010000263.1:0-4868 GCA_051744695.1 Bacteroidota bacterium
TACAAAATTATTCTTCCACCACTCAGACCAGCCAGCCCTCTGAAGTGAAAGAACGCTCGAATAAAATTTCCGGGCTCAGAGGGAAATTAAATCTTTCAAAGGAACAATATTTCAGTTTTCAGAAGGATATTAAAAAGTCCAGAGACGAATGGGAAAACAATATCTGATTGATACCAATGCAGTTGTTGATTAATCATAAATTGTAGACATTCATCCAGTTTTCTATTCCAAAAATGAATCTACCTCCTCATCGGCTGCCATTTCCAATACGTCAGACTTCGCCACAGCCACTCAAACGGCCCGAAACGGAAATGCCTCAGCCAGATGTTGCTAAACGGGATTTGAAGGGCAAAGATCACAATCGTTAAGATCATTCCCTGCCAAAGGGAAACCTGACCATACAACCCCAAACCATAACTGTGAAACAAAATGGCAGCCACGATGCTGTGCATAAGGTAATTGGTTAGCGCCATCCGCCCAACGGGTGCCAGCCACAGAAACAACTTCAGAAACATGCCCCGGAAAAAGGCCAGGACAATGGCAGAAACATAGCCAAGCGTCAGAAGAGGAGCGGCAAATGCAGTCAGCAAAACGGAAAGCACCTGCCACATGCTCATTTCATTTTCGGGTATATTCACGGCAATAAGGCCGTAGATAATGTTTAAAGGAATTCCCACCAAAAGACCAATTCGCAGCAGCTTTCGGAAAAAGCGCTGATTGGCTTCAATGTTGTTCAGATATCCCTTTCGTGCAGCAAACATCCCAACCAAAAACATGGCCAGCACATTGGGATAAAAGAAAAACGCAGCGGGCACCAACAAACCGTACTCTTCCATCCGTATTTTAAAAATTTCTGAAAAACTGCCAAATTGATAGGTCTCCAAAGCGCGGCTAATGAAAGCAACCATCTTGGTTTCCTGTTCTTCAAAAGCAGCCTCTATCTCACCGGCAGCCTCGGGTATGTTCATGGCCAGTTCGATCATGAGCGTCAGAAACAAAGTCAACACCACGGGGATCAACAAAATCCCGACCGCCCATTTTAAAATGCCCTTGTCGGAAACTTTTCTGAAAAGGACAAACAACAAGCCGAGCAATGCATACCAGACAAGGATATCGCCGGCCCAAAGCAGCAACACATGGGCTGCACCAAAGAAGAAAAGCAAAACCAGACGCCATACATACACACGAAGGGCCTGTTCGGGCGATGCTGCAGGTTTCTGAAGAAACAACCAGAAACCGTAACCAAACAACATGGAAAAAAGCACGTAAAATTTGCTTTCGAAAAAGGCCCTGATCAAAAAATCGGCAATCTGATCGGGGCAACTTTGCCAAAGCGACACAGAAGAAAAAGATACAGCAACAGGGGCGTTCATCCATTGCATGTTCACCATGAGGATACCCAGCAGGGCAAAGCCGCGAAGAACATCCAAAATCACAATCCGGTCACGAGCTCCGGTGGGCAACAGTTGAGGGGCATTCATAAATGTTTCATTTAGGGAGGTTTGTTAATTGTAAAATTGAAAAGTTTTTTTAAAATTGCCAAAAAATTAATCAATTATGAAAACAAGACGGTCATTCATCAAGAAGCTTTCTGCCGGGTCATTGCTGACAGCAATAAGTTTTATACCTGTCAAAGCATCTGAAAACAAGGAATCCATCTCCGGGGTGTTGATTCACCATGTATTTTTCTGGCTGAAAAACCCTGAAAATGAATCGGACAGAAAACAATTCGAAGAGGCAATCCGAAAACTCACGACCATCGGACAAATCCGGAAAAGCCATTTCGGAAAACCTGCCCCTACAGAGGACAGGGATGTGGTCGATCACTCCTACACCTATTCCCTGATGCTCATTTTCAACAGCAAAGAAGACCAGGATGCTTACCAGGTTCACTCCGTTCATCAGGAATTTGTTGATAAAAACCAACATCTTTGGGAAAAGGTCCAGGTTTACGACACGGTGGATGTTTGATCCATTGCAGGTGCACCCGGCTAAATTTTGCTACCTTTGCCGGAAAAGATTCTGAAGCATGATTGCAGACTTATTCATCCCCTGTTTCATCGATCAGCTCTATCCGGACACCGGGTGGAATGTGGTCAAACTTCTGGAAAAGGCCGGCGTGGAGGTCAATTACAATCCGCAACAGACCTGTTGCGGCCAGCCCACTTTCAACAGCGGTTACTGGGATTCATCCCGACGGACCGCCGAAAAATTCCTGAAGGATTTTCCCAACGACCGACCCATTGTGGTCCCATCCGCATCATGTGCGGGGTATGTTCGCAACCACTACCCCGAATTATTTAAAGACCATCCTGAATGGAAAGCAGATGTGGACAGGGTTTGCCGCAACGTAACCGAACTCACCGATTTTCTTGTCAACCACCTCAAGGTGGACGATTTCGGCGCATGTTTTCCCCATAAAATCACGTATCACGACGGCTGCTCTGCGCTCCGGGAATACGGCCTCAAGGATGAACCACGCCGGCTGTTGGCCAATGTTGAAGGAATTGAACTGAAGGAAATGCCCGACAACAGAACCTGCTGCGGGTTTGGCGGGACTTTCATGGTGAAATTTGTCCCCATTTCCACTGCCATGGTCGAACAAAAAGTGGAAAATGCCCTCTCAACCGGGGCAGAATATATCGTGTCTTCCGAAGCTTCCTGCCTCCTCAACATCGAAAGCTACATCAAAAAGAACGAACTCCCCATCAAAACCAAACATATTGCGGATGTTTTAGCGAAATTTTAGCTGGCAGGAGAGTCGAATTCCCATTCGGCCAATTTTTTTCAAGATTAGAACGAGCGAATTCTTTGACAAGCAAACCGGCAGAGTCGAGCGCCTTTTCGCCCAGTTAAATTTTTAGCCCTGCAAGAACCGGGTTGCTGGTTACTGGTTACTGGTTACTGGTTACTGGTTACTGGTTACTGGTTACTGATAACTGGTTACTGGTTACTGATAACTGTTGACTGGTTACTGTTGACTGATAACTGTCTACTGTCACCGCATTTGCAATTCATGCAACTTCTGATAGATGCCACCTTTTTCCACCAAGTCATCGTGGGTGCCCGATTCCACCATTTCTCCATCATGAAACACATAGATGCGATCGGCATTGCGGACGGTGGATAGCCTGTGGGCGATCACGATGGATGTCCGATGGGCCATAAGGTTTTCCAGGGCTTCCTGGACAAGCTTCTCCGACTCGGTATCCAGGGCCGATGTAGCTTCATCGAGAATCAGAATAGGCGGATTTTTCAAAACAGCCCGCGCGATACTGATCCGTTGCCGCTGACCTCCCGATAAGCGTCCGCCACGATCACCCGCTATCGTCTGATATCCATTTTCAGTGGCCATAATAAAGTCGTGGGCATTGGCCACACGGGCTGCCTGCTCAACGGCTTCGGGAGTGGCATCGTCAACGCCGAAAGCGATGTTGTTGTAAATGGTATCATTGAACAAGATGGCGTCCTGATTTACATTGCCCATCAGGTTGCGCAAATCATGGATTTTCAGATCACGAATGTCAATGCCGTCTATGAGAATGGCACCCTGCTGCACATCATAAAAACGTGGCAGAAGATCCACAAAAGTGGATTTCCCGCTGCCCGACTGCCCAACCAGTGCAATGGTGCGCCCTTTGGGAATATAAAGCGAAACATCTTTCAATACCCGCGCTTCATTATAGGCAAAAGAGACATTCCGGTATTCCACACCCTGCTTTAAATCCTTAATGGTACGGGCCATCGGGGATTCCGTGATTTTCACCTCGGCACTTAAAATGCCGTTAATACGGTCGTATGCGGCCATCCCTTTCTGGATGTTGTACGTAGCTTTGGAAAAAGCTTTTGCCGGATTGATGATCTGGTAAAAGATGCCCAGGTAAGCAAGAAACTCAGCGGCATTGATGCTGCTGGCATCGGTCAGGATCAGGGTTCCCCCGAACCACACCAGGATCACCACCACAATGGTCCCCAGGAATTCGCTCATGGGATGAGCCAGGTCCCGACGACGCATGACCCGGTTCATGATGCTTTTGTATGTATTCACCTCTTCTTCAAAGCGGTGTTGCATCCGCTTCTCTGCGTTAAAGGCTTTTATTATACGCAAACCTGAAAGTGTCTCTTCAATGATCCCCAACAAATCGCCCATTTTATTTTGACCTTCGCGGGAACTCTTTTTCAGACTTTTACCCACCCGGCCTATGATTAACCCTGCAAGGGGAAGAACCACAAAAACAAAAAGGGTGAGCTTAAAACTGAAAACAAACATCGCGGTCAGATAGACCATTATCAGAACCGGGTTTTTAAGAAACATGTCGAGAGATGACATGACAGAGTATTCCACTTCCTGCACATCGCCAGTGGAACGGGCAATGATGTCGCCTTTTTTCTCTTCACTGAAAAAACCGCTGTGAAGCTCCAATATCTTTTTGTAAATCTCGTCACGGAGGTCACGCACAACTCCGTTGCGAATCCCGACACTGGTGAATGAGGCCAGGTAGGCAAAACCGGTTTTAAAAAGGGTCCCGAAAATCAGGAATATTCCAACAAAAAGCAAAGACCACCCCGGTCCGTAATTATCTTTTAACTGCGTAATGTAATAATAGAGATTATGCTTTAAATCATCGAAATTCAATTTCCATTCAACAAGGGAGTACACTTCGTTATCCTGTGCGAGAATGATCTCAAGCATGGGTATCATCAATGCCACCGAAAAAACCGCAAATAGAGCCGACAACAAATTAAAAAGAAAGTTGAATCCCAATAAATGCTTATAAGGCGGCAGATACCGCTTCATAATGGACAAAAAATCCTTCATTTCCTAACCTTTAGTAGAGATTGACTCCGGTGTAGTTCTGCGGTGTAAA
>JBNJDH010000264.1:0-4867 GCA_051744695.1 Bacteroidota bacterium
CGGTTGATTTTAAACTACTCTTTGCTGAATTGATAATCAAGTCTGAATAATGTATAAACCTCACTTCATACGGAGAAAGAGTTAACATACTTGTAAATCCTTCAATTGTCACATCCAAATTTTCATTAAGTTGATTAACAAGAAGAATTGTAGTGTCTGATGCGAGAACTGAAAGAACATTTTCTTGTGATAAGCTGGCATGATAAATTTTTGTTCCTTTACTGAAATAATTATTCAGTCCTTTTTGTGTATAATAGAAAGCAGTAGGTTTACCTCCACCGGAAATTTCTGTGTTGGTCCAAATTCCCAACGGGAATGAAAGTCCTGAAGCATCGCCCTGAGGCTGCCAGATTAAAAGGGTTTCATAACCAGCTATTATGCATTTGGTCATTCCTGCAGCCATGTAAGCGTTCAGGTAATTTTGAGAAACAGGGGTCCCCCTTTCATAATTTTCCGGGTAAGTATACCATTCTGCCCACCAAACGGGAAGGAATTCACCTCCTGGCTGTTGCCTGATCCAGTTTATTACATCCACAAATTTTTGTGAAGATTTAAAGCCATCTGTTAACCAAATATCGTCTTTATTACGATTACCTCCGTCAATAGTAATAAAACCAGCCCCCTTTTTATTTTGCAGCCAATAACTGATTACATCAAGAGGACGTTGGTCCAAAACACCATATTCTTCACGCAACTTCGACGGATGGCTGATAGCACTGCTTGACCAGGAGTCCATGACAACATAAGGCCCACCAATCTGAATTTCCGGGTTTACTGCTTTGATTGAGTCATAAATCATGTTGTACATTACGGTATAATTCTCATAATCCCATCGATTTTTGGAGGCATTGTAAAAACCTTTGAATTCGTTCCATACCTGGTAATGCAGCACATCGGAATACCTTCGCGCAATTACTGCACATAAATGGGCAAAATCATTGTAATGGTCTTTTGTAGGAGCTTTTTCAAGAGCACTCCAGTCAGTCTCTCCGTTCTTCGAAGGTGTATGCATCCAGGTAGGTGCACCACAGAGTGTTATAACAGGGACTCCATTGGTCTCCCGCATTAGGCTGATACGACGGTCAAGTGACGACCAGTTCCAGCTATCCGGATTTGTAACAGTGGAATCCGGCCAGGGATTCAAAGTTCCCCAGCCCATAATATGTTGATTCTGGTAATACGCGACTGAGTCTAATAATAATTTTGCATTTCTGATTGCCCCGGAATTACCCCATGAGTCAATACTTCTTTGAGTATGGGTTAGTCCGGCCAGGTAGGAACTTGTTATGACTTCTTCTGAAAAATCAATATTTACATTTACTGATAAATTTTGACTTTGACTGAAATAGTATAAAAATATCCCAAAGATTACGGAAATTGATTTAAGATTCATCACTTTTAATTTGTATGTTTCTAATTATTCAACTGATGAATTAAAGAAACAATAATTTTTAACTTTATTAACAATAATAGAACTTTAGCCCTTTTTAAAATTTTTATTAAGACAAATAATTTTCAATCGTGGCCAATTAAGCTCCAAAAAAATATTTTCGATTTTTTGTTCAATAGCCACATAGAGACTGTTGCCTTTTATTCATAATATTGAATTTCTGCCATCAACCACAGGGTGAATGCAACCATGGGTGTCCAATACTCAGCAACCTGCCAGTTGCCGGTTCCTATAACCGGCTGGTCAGAACTGTCTCCACCTAAACCGTTCATAACTGCTCCGGGTAATGTAGGAGTAAAAGGATTAAACTCACCGCCACCCCGCATTGGGCTTGGCTGATTGTACCCTACTGAAATTATGGTAGAGCTGTTATATGGATTAACCCCGATGATCCAATCCAGCTGTTTCTGTGCAATTACCTTCAGTTTTGTATCATTTAATATTTTGGCTGCTTTCAACAAACCGATTCCTGCTGAAGCAATATTGGCATTTATGCCAACCCACCAGCTCAATTCAGGTTGCATAAAATAACGGTACCAGTATTCTCCGATTTTTCTGTTTCCTCCGGGGTTTTTACCTGTATACAGACCAAAGGGGATTATTCCGAAACTATTTTTTTGTGATATTAATGAAAGATAATTATTGGCATATATCGTAATCATTTCTGTCCACAAGGGAACGTCATTATGGGTAGGGAATGTTTCAATTAAATCGCAAACCGAAATAAACTCAAAACATCCACGAGAGATGTTTTTGTGAGGTTCCTTGTTGAATGATGAGGTATGAAAAAATCCCCCGATACTGCTATCCTGATCAATTACCTGCAGCTTTCTCAACTCGGAAGCCTTTGCTACAGCAAAATTTTTGTAAATATTTTCTTTTGTGGTTTTGTACATTTCCGTTGCTGCCTGAATTGAAGATCCAATGGTTCCGGCGTTAAGCTTTTTTTCGTTTTCGTTACACCAGTTAAAACATTTAATTGCTGCCTGGAGGCATTTTTGTGAATATTCAGGATCAATGTTTATGGTAATTCTTGTCATCATTGCCTGGGTAGTAATAAAATTATACTGGGCAAGTAAATCGGCCGGATCTGTACGGATAACCCGGTCGTCTTTTGAACCAAAAATTAACATTTCGCGCATGGCTTTTCCGGTTGTTGGCATCACAGTCCTAAGCTCTCCCTCTTCTTCTCCTATTTCATTGTCTGTCCAACGGTTACTGTCTGCATGCTTTTTTACATCACCTCCAACATAATTCATTACATAACCTTCAGGTTCCTGCATTTTCAGGAAATACTGATTTCCCCACTTCAACTCTTCCAGCATTTTATATCTTTCCGGGTTGAGAATGCCACGCAATTCGTAAGTTTTACCCAGGCCAAGCATTCCATAAATTGTAGCACTTACCCATTTTCTTAAATCACTTGCATCATGCCAACCTCCGGATACATCCTGGTATTTCCCATTATCCATTCTTACACCATCATCAAGGTGGCAGGGAGATAAATATCCTGTAGTGCTTGCTCCGCACCGTTGCAGCGAAAAATAACCGACAATTAAATCCATCGGCGACTTGTAAATTGTTTTGGAGATGGTAAACGGATAAGAACGCAATGTATCAGATTTAATATAGTAATGTCCTTCCTGATTTACTGAACTAAAATCTCCAACGGAGTATTCTCCGAAATCACCTGAATATGGACTAAAGTTCCCTGCATAAATAATCTTTTTGGTTTCAATATTTATCACTTCAAATTTTCTTGTTGTATATCCTTTTGTGACCACGTTTTTTCCTGAATTTGGAACATACCCTACATGGTTTACCAGTAAATTTACATTTAAGTCCCGAGTAAAACGCTGGGCATTTCCATCAATACTTAATCCCTGACAAAACAGAAACAGAATGGCAATAAGTATTACTCTTCCAAAAGATAAAAATCTGTTTGCTTTCATTTCTATATTATTAATTATTAATTCATTTTTTTCCAAAAATATGGATTATTATATACCATATATTACTGTGGATTAAATTTATAAACCGCAACCCAGTCTACCATCAGGTTTCCCGAATTTGCCCCATCCCCTTTCGTTTCTGTTTGTAATTGCCATCGCATTGGTTTGGTCGGAACCCATTTGTCAGAATCCAGTATTACCTCACCATCTAAGATATATTTTACATTGCCAGGACGCCATTCAATGGTATATGTATGCCATTCAGTAAATTTTTTCTCGGAAACAGCTTTATCCTGGCATCCCCGACATGCTCCCTCACCGGCATAATGATGGAATCCTCCAATTTCTCCGGCGAGTGAGCCTTCCGGAAAATCCTCCTCCCCGTCATCGGGCCATTTTTCAGTTTGGGGCCAAAGCAGCCATGCGATATGATATTCTTTCAAGTCAGGGCTATCTACTTTAAACCGGGCAGTGTATCGCCCGTAGGTTTGATACTGACTGGTACCGGTAATTACTGGTGTTGGATTTGCACCGGCCGGTTGTCCGTTAACAGGATGTAAATGAAAATTCAATACTCCGTTTTTTACACTTAATACCGAGTCAGCACGATATGGCCGTTTTTGATAAGTATCGGTAAAACACTTTGGATATGACCGCCACTTTTGTCCTTCAGCTCCAACGTAGACAATCGCCGAATAATCACATTCGCTGCCCCATGATCCCAACTCAGCATCTTTAGTAAAATCATCATAAAATATTTGTTCCCAGCCTGGCAGGTCACCAATCGGTACAGACTGACCGGAAGGGGAAGTTGAGTTGTCCGAATCTTCGTTTGATTTTCCCCAAAGCACGAATGCGGTTAACAACATTAGTAAGTTCAATGTAATTTTTTTCATATTTAATGATTTTTAATATTAGTTAAAAATATACTAGGAGGAGAATGAGACATATCACAAATCCTCGGATGATAAAAAATTTTATCTTTGAATCGATTCAATTTATTACTGATTATTCCATTTTATCACTTATTTAATAATACTTCCTGCCCCTGGCTCCGACCAGTTTTTGCCGTCGGCATCCAGAACCAAAACCCAGTCGTTTTCAATTCCTGTTGAAGGGGGTTCAAAAAATAATCTTCATTTGGCTTTCCCGGATCAAGTTGACGGAATGGAACGTGGCCATATTGGTTTGGCTTCCTCAATCCATCCATTTCAGCCAATATTACAGCTTGTATAACATTAAAACCTTTTTGGTGTCTGTTTTCCAGGTACATTTTAATCTCTTCTTTTTTCAGGCGGTGAAATAGCTCCCAGGCTGTATCCCCTAACCAGAAAAAAGGAGACCCATCTTCGAACTGAAAAAAATGGCTATTTTCTGTAATTCTTAATCTTCCTAAATTCCAGACTGTTGGGTCGCTTTCGTCATGATTTTCCATGCCGATACCAGAGAATCCGATAAGCAGCAA
>JBNJDH010000265.1:0-4822 GCA_051744695.1 Bacteroidota bacterium
AAAAAATTTGTGTCTCTCCGTAAAGTTCCATTTACTTCTTTACATCTGCCGGTTGGTCGACAGATAAATGGAACCTTTGGGGCAGACCCATGATTTCATAAAAACGTTGCCCCATTTTTTGGCGGGCACGAATTTTTAACCAAAATATAAATTGTTCTAAAATGAGCTGGTGCCTGCCCCGGTTTGCGATTTTGGTGAATCGGTGTTTTTCAGGTAAAGCTCAAAAACCTGGAGTCAAATGGCAGAAATTGTTGTTGAACCTGTTGAAAGATATGCGTTAAGCGCCAAAAACCGGGTCAAAACCCTTTTTTCCAAAATTGGTGTCGTGGGTTGTGGCCATGAAGGACAAAACATTGTCCGGATTGCTGCCTGGCATGGCATTGAAGTCGTGTTTATAGAACTGAGCGAAGACAAGATTCAACAATCTTTGGATAGCATCAGTCGTGAACTCGATGGGCGGATCGAAAGCTGGGGATTAACATCCGGTGAGAAAAGAGCTATAATGGGGCGCATCAAGGGCTCTCTCGATTTTCAGGATCTTGCAGGGTGTGACTTTGTAATTGAAGCGGTGCGGGCTGACGAAAAAACCGGTGTGCGAAGCATTGACGCCCGCAAAGATGTTTTTCATAAAATTGAGCAGGTTGTAGACCGGGAAGCCATTATCGCCACCAACGCGACCACAATCATCATTACTGAGCTTGCCAGTGAGTTGGAATATCCCGATCGCTGCATCAGTCTTCACTTTTTTATTACATCGCCCGAAGCACGCATTATTGAGGTGGTAAAAGGACTTTATACCACCGATGATGTATATCAAAAGGTCTGCACTTTCGTGAAACTCATCAACCGGGAGATCATACCTGTTGAAGAATCTGCCGGACTTGTCAGCATCCGTTTGTTCGTCACATTGCTGAATGAAGCTTGCGAGGCCCTGATGGAAGGTGTGGCCACTGCCGAAAACATTGATAAAACCATGATTATTGGAATGGGTATGCGTTTTGGGCCTTTTCAGATGGCAGATATTGTCGGGCTTAACAAGGTTGAAAAATGGATGGAAAATCTTTATGATGAATTTGGCGGCCCTAAATATAAAGCATCACCCCTGATCAAGAGGCTGGTGCGGGCTAAACGTCTTGGCGTGCAGACCGGCCACGGTTTTTTCAGGTATGATGCTCATGGCAACAAGATCGGAGAATAAAAATTTAAATGGATTTAGTGACAAATGAGGTATTGTTAAAAGTTTGTCGCTTAAAAAAATATAAAAATGAAGGTATTAGTACTCAACTGTGGTAGTTCTTCAATTAAATATCAGTTGTTCGATATGGACGAATCCTCCTGGGAAGTTATGGCCAAAGGAGGGGTTGAAAAAGTCGGGCTGAAAGGCTCGTTCTTAAAACATGAGAAAAAATCGGGCGAAAAAGTCTTGTTGGAAGGAGAAATACTTGATCATCAGACGGGGATCGATTACATTCTAGGTGTCCTCATAAGCGGGAGACACGGGTGCATTAAGGAACTTAATGAAATAGATGCCGTAGGTCACCGGGTGGTTCACGGAGGAGAAATGTTTAATACAAGTGTTTTTATTACCGATGAAGTGATAAAAAACATGGAAGAATGTATAGAGCTGGCTCCCCTGCACAATCCCCCTAACTTGAAAGGAGTCAGTGCCATATCTTCTCTTTTGCCTGATGTTCCGCAAGTGGGTGTTTTTGATACCGCTTTTCACCAGACCATGCCAAAGCATGCTTATATGTACGCTTTGCCACAGGCACTTTATAAGAAATATGGCATTCGGCGTTATGGTTTTCATGGAACAAGCCACCGATTTGTAAGTGATCGTGCCTGTGAAATTCTTGGACGTGACTTCAACAAGCAAAAGATCATTTCCTGTCATTTGGGCAATGGTGCTTCAGTGACAGCCATTAAAGATGGAAAATCCGTGGATACATCCATGGGATTTACGCCGGTTGAAGGTCTGATGATGGGGACACGTTGTGGTGATCTGGATGTAGGAGCCGTCACCTATATTATGGATAAAGAAACCATAGGAACCCGCTCGGCATCCACACTTTTCAACAAACACAGTGGCATGCTTGGTGTTACAGGTATTTCCTCTGATATGAGAGAGGTTGAAGAAGCTGCTGAAAATGGAGATGAAAATGCTGCCATGGGGCTGGGAATGTATACCTACCGGATAAAAAAATATATTGGCGCTTATGCTGCAGCCATGGGTGGTGTTGATGTGTTGGTATTTACCGGTGGCATTGGAGAGAACGGAGATACGGTGCGAACCGAATCCTGTAAGGGACTTGAATTCCTGGGAGTTGAAATAGATGAATCTAAAAACAAAGGTTTAAGGGGAGAAGAGTTGGATATCAGTAGTTCCGGAAGTAATGTGCGTGTAATGGTTGTTCCCACAAACGAAGAACTTGTCATTGCCCGGGATACAAAGGAAATTGTAGAAAGTCTGGCAAACAAATAGCTTTGGCCTGATTCATAAATGAGGTGAGGTTCTTCCTTTTCGTCAAATAAATAATAGTTCGTTATACTTTTTCAAGAACCTTTGATCTAGCTGTTTATATTTTAATGATTCTTTTTTTCAAAATGCAGAATTTCAGTATTATATGATTCATATTATCTGCCCGCCGGTAGGCAGGAATCTAAGTATCTAATGTTCTATTGATTAAGTAAAATATATGTTTAAACATCTGTCAGACCTTCGTCAACTTGTTGGCTCTTCAGAGAAGCCCATCCGGAAACTGGCCCTGGCTGTTTCGCAGGATCATTTCTCGCTTAACGCTGTCCATGAAGCTTATAAAGCCGGTTTTATTGAACCCGTTCTTATCGGGGATCATGAGGAAACATTCCAGATCATCAATGAGCGGGGATACGGGTTTGATGATGTCATGTTTGTTGATGAACCCGATCCTGTCAAATGTGTGGAGATCGCGGTCAAAATGGTTCATGCTGGAGAAGCGGATATCCTGATGAAGGGAAAAGTTTCCACCCCAGTTTTGCTTAAAGGCGTTTTGAATAAAGAATGGGGCCTGCGTGCCGGTGGTCTACTCAATCATATAGCTTTTTTTGAAGTTCCTAACTACCATAAAATCATAGCGGTGACGGATGTGGCTATGAACATTGCCCCGTCTCTTCGTGATAAGATATGTATCGTTGAAAATTCAGTCAAATACCTTAATAATCTTGGTATTGAAAAACCGAAAGTGGCTGTACTCGGCGCCATTGAGATGGTGAACGAAAATATGCAGGCCACAACCGATGCAGCTCTTCTTAGCAAAATGAATCAGCGAGACCAGATTCAAAACTGCCTCATCGATGGTCCTTTAGCCTTCGATAATGCCGTTAGTTTCGAAAGTGCCCACCATAAGAACATCAAAAGCGAAGTGGCCGGTGATACCGACTTACTTTTGATGCCCGATATTGAGGTGGGCAATGTTTTGTATAAAAGTCTGGTGTTTTTTGCCAATGCCAAGGTGGCTTCCGTGATTCTCGGCGCTTCTGCACCCATTGTTCTCACATCCAGAAGTGATACCGAAGAGAGTAAATTCAACAGCATTCTGCTGGCTGCTTTGGCTTAACTTTTCTTTGTATTTTTGATTCCCAATTGTTTTGTTCAGTCAATATCAATCCTACATTTGTAACTTATAAATTGTTCTAATCGTTATTCAAAAATGGAGAAATTCAACATTCTGGTTATCAATCCAGGGTCTACATCGACAAAGATTGCCGTATTTGAGAATATTAAATCGGTCCTTTTAAAAACCCTCAGACATTCATCCGAAGACCTGGCTCAGTTCAATGACATCCCGAGTCAGTATGAGTTTCGAAAAGAGTCTATACTGAATGAATTGATTGCCGCTGATATAGATATCGATAACATTGATGCGGTTGTAGGTCGAGGAGGATTGCTTCGCCCTATTCCATCGGGTGTGTACGAGGTCAACGAGACCATGAAAAATGATCTGAAAAATCGCAGTGGAAAGCAACAACATGCCAGCAATCTTGGCGGATTAATCGCTGATGACATTGCCCGGAGTCTTTCCAAAGCAAGGGCTTTCATTGCTGATCCGGTGGTTGTGGATGAACTCCAGGATGTAGCACGAATTACCGGACTTCCCGATTTGCCCCGGCAATCTATTTTTCATGCCCTGAACCAGAAGGCTGTGGCCCGGAATTATGCCAAGTCGGTAGAAAGGTCTTATGAAGATCTGAATTTGATTATTGCACATCTGGGAGGGGGTATTTCGGTTGGCGCTCATTGGAAAGGTAATGTGGTGGATGTAAACAACGCCCTTGACGGGTTTGGACCGTTTTCTCCCGAGAGAGCCGGCACCTTGCCTTCCGGAGGTTTGGTTGATATGTGCTTCAGTGGAGCGTTTTCGCATGACGAGATGCGAAAAAAGGTAACCGGAAAAGGTGGTTTGATGGCCCATTTGGGCACCAATCAGGCCCATGAAGCAGAAGAAATGGCACTGAAAGGTGACAAACACGCCGATATTGTCCTTCATGCCATGGCCTATCAGGTAGCCAAAAATATTGGCGGGTGCATGATGGTTTTAAAAGGAAATGTGGATGCTGTTATCCTTACCGGGGGTATGGCCCAAAACGATACCGTTGTGAAATATATTCGACAGTATATTGACTGGATCGGAAATATTAAAATTTATCCCGGGGAGGATGAAATGTCGGCCCTCGCGATGAATGCGCTGGAGGTTCTTCGGGGTGAACGGGAATGTAAAGTTTATTAATGGTTTGCCATTCAGGTAGAAATAAAAATAGCCCGGGCCTGGCGTTATTTTTTGTG